>NZ_JBRRBO010000006.1:0-133934 GCF_056756175.1 Stenotrophomonas sp. STEN240
TTGCCGAGCATGGCTCGGCACTACACCTGGAGCTTAGCGCGCAGGACGGGGAGAGTGCTTGTGGGAGCGGCGTAAGCCGCGAAGCTGGCCTCGCCCAAAACCTCGGTAGTGCCGAGCCATGCTCGGCAGAGGCCTTACCGGTAAAGCCCCCTTGCCGAGCATTGCTCGGCACTACCTTGCTGCGGCTACTTGGCTCAGGGGCCGAGCAACTCGAAGCTCACCGCCTCGCCGCTCACCGACGAGGTGCATACCCAGAGATCAAACATCCCCGGCTCAGCGCTGTATTCGCCATCCACCCCGGTGAAAGCGAGCTGATCGCGGTCCAGATGGAATTCCACTTCCACCGATGCTCCAACAGCTACGGCCACCTTCTGGAAGGCCTTCAGCTCACGCACCGGCCGTACCCGGCTGGCGACGCGATCGTGCACATACAACTGCACCACCTCCTCGCCCGCCACCGCACCGAGATTGCGTACGCGGGTACGGATGACAAGCTCGCCGTCCCAATCCAACTGCGCGGCACTCAGGCGCGGGGCTTCATATTCGAAACGCGTATAGCCGATGCCGTGGCCGAAGGCGTACAAAGCGGTATTGGGAAACTCGCGCCAGCGCGACTTGAACTCCGACATCGTCGGCAGTTCCGGGCGGCCGCTGCGCGGGTGGCTGTAGAAATACGGCTGCTGGCCCGACGCATGCGGAAAGCTCACCGGCAAGCGTGCCGAAGGGCTGTAGTCACCAAACAGGATATCGGCCAGTGCGTGGCCATTCTGCGTGCCCAGATACCAGCTCACCGCAATGGCCTGTGCATCACGTACCGCACCTTGCAGAGCCAGCGCGCGGCCATTGCGCAGCACCACCACCAGCGGCGTACCGGTCGCGGCAACCGCTTCGGCCAGCGCCTGCTGTGCCGGCGGCACGGTGATCTCCACCCGCGACTGCGCCTCACCGCTGTAGCGCTGCGGCTCGCCAATCGCCAACACCACCACATCGGCGCGTTGCGCGGCGGCCACTGCCGCCTCGATGCCACCGTCCAGCGGTGCTTCCAAGCCACAGCCCGGTACGATTTCCAGTTCGGAATGCGCTGCCAATGCGGCGCGCATACCGCTTTCCAGAGTGACGTAACGCGACTTGTCGCCGAACAGCGTCCAGCAACCTTCGATATTCTCGCGGTCCTGCACGAACGGACCAATCAAGGCGATCTTCTGCCCCTGCTTCTTCAGCGGCAGCAGCTCACCCTGGTTCTTCAACAACACTACCGAGCGCCGCGCGGCATCGCGCGCCAGCGCATCATGCTCGGCGATATGTGATTGATCGGCTTCGCGTGCGGGGTCGAGCGAGCGATAGGGGTTGTCGAACAGGCCGATCGCATCCTTCAGCCGCAGGATGCGCCGTACCGATGCATCCAGCGCCGCCATCGGCACCTCACCAGCGTGCACCAGCCCGGCCAGATGCTGGTCGTAGAAACCGCTCTGCATGCTCAGGTCCAGCCCGGCGAGGAACGCCTTGCGGGTGGCGTCCACTTCATCGGCTGCATAGCCGTGCGCGATCAGTTCCATGTCGGCGGTGTAATCGGACACCACCACGCCTTCGAACTTCCACTCGTTGCGCAGCAGGTCGGTCAGCAGCGCGCGGTTGGCGCTGGCGGGCACGCCATTGATGTCGTTGAAGGCGCTCATCAATGACAAGGCGCCTGCATCCAACGCCGCCTTGAAGGGCGGCAGGTGCACATCGCGCAGTGTCTGCAGCGAGATATCAACCTGCGCGTACTCCATGCCTGCGGCAACGGCGCCATAGGCGGCGAAGTGCTTGGGGGTAGCCAGCAGCGAATCGGCGGCTTTCAGATCATCGCCCTGGAAGCCGCGCACGCGGGCCGCGGCGAATTCACAGCTCAGCAGCACGTCTTCGCCCGCACCTTCGGCACCACGCCCCCAGCGTTGGTCGCGGGCGATATCCACGGCCGGTGCATAGGTCCAGTGGATGCCTGCGGCGGTGGCCTCGATGGCGGTGGCGCGCGCGGTGCGCCGGGCCAGCTCGGGCTCGAAACTTGCGGCTTCCCCCAGCGGTATCGGGAACACCGTGCGCATGCCATGGATCACGTCCGATGCGAGGATCAGCGGAATGCCAAGGCGGCTTTCTTCCAATGCCACCTGCTGCAGGCGCCGGCCCAGTTCGGCGCCGACGCCGTTGAACAGTGAGCCCACGCGGCCAGCACGCACCTGCTCCAGCACCTGCTCGGCGTTGCGGACGTTGGCCTCGGGGTTCACGTCCGGCGCGAAGGGGCGGCCCATGTCGGCGAATACGCTCAGCTGGCCGACTTTTTCGTCGACGGTCATGCGCGCGATCAGGGATTCAATGCGGTCGGGGGACACCGGTGTTCCTTGGTAAACACAAGCAGGCGGGGATTCTAGCGCCCCGTTCGTTAAGCGGTTGGCGCGCGGGGTGCAGTGGTGGAGCTGAGTTCTGCTGTGCTGGGGGTTTAACGGTACGGCGCTGCCGAGCATGGCTCGGCACTACAGTGCGTCCTCTCGCCTGCCGAGCATGGCTGGGCACACAGTGCAGGTTGGTGTTTCGGGTTTGTTGGCAGGGCCCCTGCCGAGCATGGCTCGGCACTACAGTGCGCGGCTGGCGCTAGGGTTGCCGGTCGCGCTGGTCGCGCGCGGTCATCAGCATCGCGTCGCTGGATTCCTGGAATACGTGCAGGCCAAACTCCGGCAGGATCGCCAGCAGGTGGTCGAACATGTCCGACTGGATGGCTTCGTACTTTGCCCAGGCGATCGAGGAGGTGAAGCAGTAGATCTCCAGCGGCAGGCCTTGCGGGGTGGGTGCCATCTGCCGCACCAGCAGGGTCATGTCCTGGTGGATGCCGGGGTTGTGCCGCAGGTACAGCTCCACGTACGCGCGGAACGTGCCCAGGTTGGTCAGCCGGCGCGCATTGACCGGCTCCGGGTGCGCCTGCGCCACCTGCGCGTTCCATTGCTGCAGCTCCTGCTGCTTGCCGGCAAGATAATCATCCAGCAGCGCAATCTGGCCCAGCCGCTCGAGCCCGGCGCCATCCAGGAAACGCACACTGTGCTGGTCCAGGTAGATCGAACGCTTGATCCGCCGCCCACCCGACTCCTGCATGCCACGCCAGTTCTTGAACGACTCGGTGACCAGCTTCTTGGTCGGAATGGTGGTGACGGTCTTGTCCCAGTTCTGCACGGTGACGGTGTGCAGTGCGATGTCGATCACGTCGCCATCGGCGTTCTGGCTGGGCATCTCGATCCAGTCGCCGATGCGCACGCGGCCATCGCCACTGATCTGCACGCTGGCCACCAGCGACAGGATGGTGTCCTGGAAGATCAGCATGAACACCGCAGTGGCCGCACCCAGGCCGGTGACCAGGTGCAGCAGCTCCACACCAACCAGGATCGCCACGATCGACAGGCCGGCAAACACGAACACCACGATCTTGACGACCTGCAGGTAGCCCTTGATCGGCTTGTTGCGGGCATCGGCGCGGCGTTCGTAGAAATCGTTGAAGGCATCCAGCGCATGCGACACCGCCATTGCGATGGTCAGCACGGTCCAGGCATGACACAGCGCCTTCAAGCCGTGCACCAGGCCGGGCGGCAGCTCCGGCACGATGCTCAGGCCGGCGGCGAGCACCACCGAGGGCACGATGTTGGACAGCCGCGCGATCACCCGCAGCGGCTGCCTGGCGTTGTGATTGGGACCGGAGAAGCGTTCGATCATCGAACGCAGGCCGCGCAGCAGTACACGCTTGGTGACGAAGTTGGCCAGCCAGGCCACCAGCACCAGGCCAGCCAGCACCACCGCCGGGTAGGCCATTGGATACGGCGCCAGCATGTTTTCCAGCTGATCCAGCCAACGAATTCCCATTACCGCCATCGTGCTCGCTTCCTTTTACGTGTATTGCAGAAACACCCTGCCCGGCCCATCACGTCACTGCTGGGCGTGTGCGAACAGGAAACCATCCAGGCCGTGCGCCACAGGACGCCCGGCCTTATGCATGCTGGCTCACGCCGCTGCGCGGCTGCGCTCGATGATCACCCCGACCGCGCGCGCACCGCGCACCGCACCGGGCTTGCTCAGCTTCAGCCGCAGCCATTGCACATTGAACTCGTCCAGCACGATCTGCGCGCAGCGCTCGGCCAGCGTCTCCACCAGACCGAAGTCGGAGGCGCGTACGAACTCCATCAAGCGCTTGCTGACGGCCTTGTAGTTCAGCGTGTCGACGATGTCGTCGCTGGCGGCCGGCTTGCGGTTGTCAAAACCCATTTCCAGATCGAACACCAGGGTCTGGCGGATGCGCCGTTCCCAGTCGTAGATGCCGATCAGGGCGTCGATTTCGAGCCCTTCGATGAATACCTTGTCCATTGCATCTGTCGTATTGGATGAATACGACATGGTAACGGCAGCAGACTGAGCCTGCCGTGGACGAGCACGGCAGGCCTGCTTTTCAGCCCTGCAGTGGCGGCAACAAGGCCATGTCCCAGCGCGGCGTCACCTTGATCTCGGCCGGACCGTGCTGGCCGGCCTGCAGGCGTAGGGCACCGGCGAAGGCGATCATCGCGCCATTGTCGGTGCACAGTTCCGGGCGCGGGAAGCAGACCCGGCCGCCACGGCGCTGGGCAGCGTCCTGCAGCTTGGCGCGCAGGCGCTTGTTGGCGCCGACGCCGCCGGCCACCACCAATACGTCGCAACCGGCCGCATCCAGCGCGCGGCCACACTTGATCGCCAGCGTATCCACCACCGCGTCCTCGAAGCCACGGGCGATGTCGGCGCGGGTCTGATCGGTCTGGTCGCTGTCGCGCCAGGCCATCAGCACCTGGGTCTTCAGACCGGAGAAGCTGAAATCCAGCCCCGGCCGGTCGGTCATCGGCCGGGTGAACTTGTAGCGCCCCGGGGTGCCGAGCTCGGCCAGCTTGGCCAGCTGCGGGCCGCCCGGGTACGGCAGGCCCATCATCTTGGCGGTCTTGTCGAAAGCCTCACCGGCGGCATCGTCGAGGGTCTCGCCGAGCAGGCGGTACTTGCCGATGGCGTCCACCGCGATCAGCTGGGTATGGCCACCGGAGACCAGCAGCGCCACGAACGGCGCCTGCGGCGGGTCGTCTTCCATCAGCGGTGCCAGCAGGTGGCCTTCCATATGGTGTACGCCGATGGCCGGCACATCCAGGCCCCAGGCCAACGACCGGGCCACGCCGGCGCCCACCAGCAGCGCCCCGACCAGGCCGGGGCCGGCGGTGTAGGCCACGCCCTCGATCTCGGAAATGGCGATGCCAGCCTCGTCCAGGGTCTGCCGGATCAGCGGCAGGGTCTTGCGCACGTGGTCGCGGCTGGCCAGCTCCGGCACCACGCCGCCGTATTCAGCATGCAGCGCGATCTGGCTGTAAACGGCATGCGCACGCAGCGCAGCCGCCCCGGAAAAGGAGGTGTCATAGACGGCTACGCCCGTCTCATCGCAGGAAGATTCAATGCCAAGGACTTTCATAAGGCGTATTGTGAACCTGTCTGACGCCCCCGCCAAATCCAAGGGGGTTGCACGTCTGTTCAAAGGGACTATAATGCGCGGCTCACCGGGTATGACCCGGTTTTTCTACTGAGTCCCCGGAGATTCCATGCCCAGCGTTAAAGTCCGCGAGAACGAACCCTTTGAGTTTGCTCTTCGCCGCTTCAAGCGCACTTGCGAAAAGGCCGGCGTGCTGGCCGAAACCCGCAAGCGCGAGTTTTACGAAAAGCCGACCCAGGAACGCAAGCGCAAGGCCGCTGCTGCCGTGAAGCGCCAGCTGCGTCGTTCCTCGCGCGACGTCACCAAGCGTCAGCGCCTGTACTGATCGTACGCGACTCCTGAACGGGGGGCTCCGGCCTTCCGTACTGGGGTGAAAGCCGGCACGCGCAAGCGTCGCCGGCTTTTTGCGTTCCAGATGCCAGCAATGCTGACGTCTCTTCCCTCCTATTCCCGACCCAAAGAGGTGCTCCATGAGCCTGAAGCAACAGCTGTTCGAAGACATGAAGGCCGCCATGAAGAGCGGCGACAAGCACTCGCTGGGCGTGATCCGCCTGATCAATGCCGCCATCAAGCAGCGCGAAGTGGACGAGCGCATCGAGTTGACCGACGCCGACGTGATTGCCGTGCTGGACAAGATGGTCAAGCAGCGCAAGGACTCGGTCACCCAGTTCGAAGCCGCCAACCGTGAAGACCTGGCCGTGATCGAGCGCGACGAGATCGTGGTGATCGAGCGCTACGTGCCGGCCAAGATGGGCGAAGCCGAGATCCAGGCCGCGATTGACGCTGCCAAGGCCGAGACCGGCGCCAGCAGCGCTGCCGACATCGGCAAGCTGATGGGCGTGCTCAAGCCCAAGCTGGCTGGCCAGGCCGACATGGGCCTGGTGTCCAAGCTGGTCAAGCAGGCCCTGGCCGGCTGATCCCAGCTGCCAAGCCTGTACCGACAAGGCCCGCCCCGCGCGGGCTTTGTCGTTTCTTGCCCATATGCTTTTTGTGGGAGCGGCATGAGCCGCGAAGCTGGCAGTGCTGGAATCACCGGCCTGCCTGCAATTTGAGTGATATGTGGCTTCGCGGCTTACGCCGCTCCTACATCGTTGTGTATTGCCGGGAGAGCCCCTGCCGAGCATGGCTCGGCACTACAGATGCCGCGCTGCCACTTGCTTTTGTGGGAGCGGCGTCAGCCGCGAAGCTGGCGGCGCTGGAATCACCTGCTTGCCTGCAATCTGAGGGATATGTGGCTTCGCGGCTGACGCCGCTCCCACATCGTCGTGTATTACCGGGAAAGCCCCTGCCGAGCATGGCTCGGCACTACGGGTGTGGGCGGATTTGGCCGGCGAGGACCTCCCCCATTCACCCGCTCCGAAGCCCGGCTTTGCTAGAACAGAACCCTGTCTTCACGCCACATCAAACCCTGATGCCCCTCACCCGCCCCACCCTGCACACGTTCAAATCCCGCCTGGAGCTGCTCCAGCAAAGCCTGCCGGCCGCTCTGGTCCGCCGCTTCGTCGAAACCGATGTGATGACCCAGGCCGCCTCACTGGCCTTCTATACGCTGCTGTCGCTGGCGCCGCTGCTGGTCCTGCTGCTTTGGTTGACCGCCTCACTGTACCCACCTGCACAACAGACACTGATCGACCAGATCGGCTCACTGGCAGGCCCCAGCGTGGCCGAGGTCGCGCGCACGGTGATCACCAACGCCAGCGCGCAGCCGGACCTGGGCTCGTTCGCCGGCATCTGGAGCCTGGTGCTGCTTTTCATCGGCGCCACCGTGGTGTTCGCCCAGCTGCAGGCAGCGCTGAACCTGATTTTCCGCAGCGACTCCAAGCGCTTCGAGGGGGTGTTCGGCTGGCTGAAGAAGCGGGTGTTCTCCGCCGGCGTGGTATTGGCGCTGGGCTTCCTGCTGATCGTGTCGATGGTCGCCACCACCGCCCTGCAGGTGATTTTCTCGCACCTGCCCTCGGCCTTGCCGGCGGTGGGCTACATCACCACCCTGCTGCTGTATGCGCTGGGCTTCGCCTTTCTCTACCACTACCTGCCGGACCGGCCGGTGGACTGGCGCCAAGCCTTCCTCGGCGGCGTCATCACCGCGGTGCTGTTCGCGCTGGGCCGTTATGCGATCGGCCTGTACATCGCCAACGCCGCGCCGGGCAGCGCCTACGGCTCAATGGGCACGCTGGTGATCATGCTGATCTGGATCTACTACGCCAGCGTGGTGTTCTTTGGCGGCGCGCTGATCACCGCGGTGATTGATGAGCGGGTGTATGCGCGGCGCAAGGTGGCGGCTGCGGGGGTTGATGCTGGGGCTGTGGATTGATGTGGAAGCAAGGGCGACAGCTACCCCTCCCCAACCCTCCCCTTCGCTGCGCGAAAGGGAGGGGGCAAGAGCTGCAGTTCGCAAAATGACGAAGGCTGCAGCCGTTGCCCCCTCCCTTTCGCGCAGCGAAGGGGAGGGCTGGGGAGGGGTAGCTCTGCGCCTTTGACTGAAAACCATCAAGCCCAACCCGCAACCAGCAGCAGCCCAGCCTAGTACACTGCCTGTTCCCCTTTCATCGCGCCCCCGCCAACCGGCGGCGCTGCTCATTTGCCGCATGGCCCGACTTCCCGACGCGTTCATTGACGACCTGCTGGCCCGCACCGACATCGTCGAGGTGGTGGGTTCACGCTTGCCGCTCAAGCGCCAGGGCAAGGAATATGCTTCGCGCTGCCCGTTCCATGACGAGCGCTCGGCCTCGTTCACGGTCTCGCCGACCAAGCAGTTCTACCATTGCTTCGGCTGCGGCGCGCATGGCACCGCGATCAGCTTCCTGATGAATTACGACCGCCTCGAGTTCCTCGATGCGGTGGATGAACTGGCCAAGCGCGTGGGCATGGAAATCCCGCGCGAAACCAATGCCCGCACGCCGCAGCAGCAGGACGACAGCCGCGACCAGTACTCGGCGCTGGATGCCGCCACCCGCTTCTTCCAGAAGCAGCTGGAAGGCAACGACAAGGCCCTTGCCTACCTCGACGGCCGTGGCGTAGATGCCGATACCCGCACGCGCTTCGCCATCGGTTATGCGCCGGATGGCTACAGCGCGCTGAAGGATGCACTGGGCAAGGACGAGCGGCGCATGAAGCTGCTCGAACGGGTGGGCCTGTTCTCCAAGAACGACCGCGGCCACGTTTACGACAAGTTCCGCGACCGGGTGATGTTCCCCATCTTCGACCGCCGTGGCCGGGTCATCGCCTTCGGCGGCCGGGTCATGGAAAAGGACGACGGCCCCAAGTACCTCAACTCGCCGGAAACCGCGCTGTTCCACAAGGGCCGCGAACTGTACGGCCTGTGGCAGGTCCGTCAGGCCAACCAGAAGATCGAACGCCTGATCGTGGTTGAAGGCTATATGGACGTGGTCAGCCTGTTCCAGTTCGGCGTCACCCAGGCGGTGGCGACGCTGGGCACGGCAACCACCCCCGATCATGCCGAGCTGCTGTTCCGCAACGCGCCGGATGTGTACTTCTGCTTCGACGGTGATGCCGCCGGTCGCCGCGCCGGTTGGCGCGCACTGGAGTCGGTGCTGCCGCGCATGAAGGATGGCCGCCAGGCCTTCTTCCTGTTCCTGCCCGATGGCGAGGACCCGGACACCATCGTGCGCAAGGAAGGCGCCGAGGCTTTCGATGCGCGGCTCAAGCAGGGCACGCCGCTGTCGCAGTTCTTCTTCGACGAGCTCAGCCGCGAGATCAACCTCGGTACGCTGGACGGCAAGGCACGCCTGGCCGAACGCGCAAAACCAATGCTGGCGCAGATTCCCGATGGCGCTTTCGGCGACCTGATGAAGCAGGAGCTGGCGCGCCTGACCGGCATTGGCAACACCAGCAGCGCTGCCACAGCACCTGCGCCGCGTCCGCCGATGCGCAACAACGCCGTGCCAGCGCAGAAGCGCAGCCTGGTGCGTGCGGCCATCGCCATCCTGCTGCAGCAGCCATCCTTGGTAATGACGTTGGAGGGCCACCACGCCATCGGCGGCCTGCGCCTGCCCGGCATCGAGTTGCTGGTCGAACTGATGGCGCTGGTGCAGCAACGCCCGGACATCAGCACCGGCGCCCTGCTCGAACACTTCAACGATCGCGAAGAACAGGCCGCCCTGCACAAGCTGGCCGCGCAGGCTCTGCCCGGCGATGAAGCGCTGTGGGCGCAGGAACTGCAGGACGCGGTGATGCAGCTGGAGAAACAACTGCTGACCCAGCGGCTGGACGAACTGCAGGCCAAGCAGCGCCAGCAAGGCCTGGACGAGACCGACAAGTACGAACTGCGCGAGCTGCTCAAGGCACGCGCCAGCCTGCGCCTCTGACAACCTGCAACGGAGCATCCGCATGTACCGCTACCGCCTGCCACTGCTCCTCATGCTCACGCTCTGCGCCAACGCCTTCGCGGGTGATGCGACGCTGCGCCAAGCACGGCCAGACCTGATCACCGCTGGCCAGCCCAGTGCGCAGCAGCTGCGCGATGCCGCCGCCAATGGCGTCACCAGCATCATCGACCTGCGCCGGCCGGAGGAAGATCGCGGCTATGACGAGGCCGCACTGGCCGAACAACTGGGCCTGCGTTATGTGCGCCTGCCCATCGCCGGCGCCGCCGACATCAGCGAAGCCAATGCCCGCACACTGGACCGCCTGCTCAAGCAGGACAGCGGCAAGACACTGCTGCATTGCGCCTCGTCCAACCGCGCCGGCGCACTGCTGTCACTGATTGATGCCCGCATCAACGGTGCATCGGTGGATGACGCACTCAAACTCGGCCGTGACGCCGGCATGACGTCATTGGAACCGGCTGTACGCGCTGCATTGGAAGTACCCACACCCTGATCAGGAGGCCTGGCCGACATGACACGCTGGTGGTCGCGACTGCGACCGGACAACTTCACCCTCGCACTGCTCGGAACCGTCGTACTGGCCAGCGTGCTGCCGCTCACTGGCGCCGCCGCCAAGGGCTTCGACCACTTCACCGATATCGCCATCGCCGCGCTGTTCTTCCTGCACGGCGCGCGCCTGCCGCGTGAATCCATCGTTGCCGGGCTGCTGCACTGGCGCCTGCACATCACCATCCTGGTCTGTACCTTCGTGCTGTTCCCGGTATTGGGATTGGCGATGAAGCCGCTGGCCGGCTGGGCACTGACACCTGAGCTCTACATCGGCGTGCTGTTCCTGTGTGCGCTGCCCTCGACCGTGCAATCCTCGATTGCCTTTACGTCGATTGCCGGTGGCAATGTGCCGGCGGCGGTGTGTGCGGCTTCCCTGTCCAGCATCCTCGGCGTGTTCCTGACCCCGTTGCTGATGACGGTGCTGGCCGGCTCGCAGGGCGGCATGGCCAACCCGCTGCATGCGGTGGGCGCGATCATGCTGCAGCTGTTGGTGCCGTTCGTGCTTGGGCATCTGCTGCGGCCGTGGATCGGCAGTTGGATAGAGCGGCAGCGGCCGTTGCTGCGTTACACCGACCAAGGCACAGTGCTGCTGGTGGTCTATGCAGCCTTTGGCGAATCGGTCAGCGAAGGCCTGTGGAGCAAGACCCCGCCGTTGTCATTGCTGGCTGCTGCCTTGGTTGCGGTGGTGTTGCTGGCGATCGCGATGCCCGGCATCACCTGGCTGGCGCGGCGGCTTGGCTTCAACCGCGCCGACCAGATCACCATCATGTTCTGCGGCTCCAAGAAGAGCCTGGCCACCGGCGTGCCAATTGCCAAGGTGTTGTTTGCTGGCGGCAGCCTCGGCGCGATCGTGCTGCCGATCATGATCTACCACCAGATCCAGCTGATCGTCTGCTCGATGGTGGCGCAGCGGTATGCGAAGCAGAACGCTGAATCAAAGCAGCAATAATCGACACCGAAGTTGGTAGTGCCGAGCCATGCTCGGCGGAGGCCTTACTGGTAAAGCCCTTTGCCGAGCATGGCTCGGCACTACATCAAGCACAGCAACCCCTCCCCAACCATCCCCTTTCCTGCGGCAAAGGAAGGGAGCGTAGTGCCGAGCCATGCTCGGCAGGGGCGTTCCCCGAGATCCCGAAGACACGTAGCCCGGGGAAGCGGTTGTGGGAGCGGCGTAAGCCGCGAAGCCACCAATGCATCCGATGCCAGCGCAAACTGCAATCAAACATTCAGCGGTTGCAGATCCAACCCCAAACGGAAATATCATCAGCTTCGCGGCTGACGCCGCTCCCACAACCACGCAGCTCCCACAATCGCAGTTGCCGTTGTTTGAATAAAAAAGGCCGGCTTTCGCCGGCCTTTTCAGTGCTGGGTCACAACCAGGGCAACAGCCAATGGTCGACCAGCAGGAAGGCGAACAGCGCCATCAGGTAGACGATGGAATAGCCGAACATCTTCATGTTGAACATTTCGTCCGGCGGGTTCTGCATTTTCCATGCGTACCAGAGGAAGACGATGTTCAACACCGTGGCCCCGCCCAGGTAGAACATGCCGCTCATGTCGATCGCCACCGGCAGCAGCGTCACCACCGCCAGCACCATCGAGTACGCCAGGATCTGCTTGCGGGTGTGTGGCACGCCGTGGGTTACCGGCAACATCGGGATCTCGGCCTTGGCGTAATCGGCGCGGCGGAAGATCGCCAGCGCCCAGAAATGCGGCGGGGTCCAGATGAAGATGATCAGCACCAGCAGCGAGGCGTAGGCCCAATCCGAGCTGCCCTGCATGCCGGTGATCGCCGCCCAGCCCAGCAGCGGCGGCGTCGCGCCAGCCAGGCCGCCGATGACGATGTTCTGCGAGGTCGCACGCTTCAGGTAGACGGTGTAGACCACCGCATAGCCGATCAGCGAGGCGAAGGTGAGCACCGCGGTGATCACGTTCACCCACAGCACCAGGATGGTCATCGACAACGCGGTCAACGCGCCGGCAAACACCAGCACCTGCCGCGGCGAGACCTTGCCCACCACCAGCGGGCGCCAGGACGTACGCGCCATCTGTGCGTCGATGCGCGCATCCAGCAGCTGATTGATGGCCGCCGCCGCCGATGCCGACAACCAGATGCCGAGGAAGCCCAGCAGACCGGTCACCACCTGCGCGGTGGTCGGCAGGCCGGGAATGGCCAGGCACATGCCGACCAGGGCGGTGAACACAATCAGTGCCACCACCTTAGGTTTGGTCAGGTCCCAGTAATCACGCCATGTTGTACGCATCATTCACTCCGGAGCGCGCAGCCGCGCCAGCAGCGTGACCAATACAAACAACAGGGCAACCGCACCGCCGCTGTGCATCACCGCCACCACCAGCGGCAACGCCAGCTTGACGTTGAGCACGCCCAGCGTGACCTGCAACAGCACCAGCGCGATCAGCGTGCTTGCCCAACCGCGCATGCCCGGCAAACGGAACATGCGTACCGACAACACCAGCAGATACAGCGCCACCACTACCGCGAACATGCGGTGCGCCATCTGGATGGCGATACGTGAGGCGCCATCGAGCACGCCACCTTCGTAGTCCACACCGATGCCACGCCACAGAGTGAAGCCTTCGCTGTAGTTCTGCTGCGGCCACCATTGGCTGACGCAGCGCGGGAAGTTGTCCAGCGAGGCGCTGCCGCCGCCGCAGGCCAGCGCCGCGTAGTTGGCGCTGACCCAGCCGCCGAGCGCGATCTGCAGCACCACCATTGCCACCGCGGCACGCAGCCACCAGCGCAGGCGCGGCTCCTCGGCCAAGGTGATCGGCAGGTCGGTGGCCTTCCACGCCATCCATGCCAGCAACGAGAACATCGCCATGCCGCCGAGCAGATGCCCCATCACCACGATGGGTTTGAGCAGCCAGGTCACCGTCCACATGCCAAGCAGGGCCTGGAAGATCACCACCGCCAGGGTCAGCACCGCCGCGCGCGCCAGGTCGATGTTGGACCAGCGCAGCGCCGCCCGCAGCAGGATCGCTTCACCGCCGATGGCCAGCACACTGGCGGCCACATGTTCGCCGCGCATGTACAAGGGTATGGCTATGGCCACCAGCACCGAGGCGGTGACGATCTGGGCAATGCCACGCTTGCGCCGGCGCGCCGCCAGCAGCGCCAGCGTCAGTACTTCAACACCAAGCAGGCCGGCCAGGAAGCGATGCACCTGTTCGCGCCAGGCCTTGTGGGTTTCCAGCGGACGGATCTCGCTGGCCACATGCTGGGCCGCTTCCATCTGCGTCTGCGGCCAGGTCACGCGGCCATAGCAGGTAGGCCAATCCGGGCAGCTCAAGCCGGCATCGGACAGGCGCACGAACGAGCCGAACATGATCGTGCTCGCCGTCATGATCAGTGCGAACCACGCCAGTCGGTGGAAATTGCGGTACAGCGCCGGACGCGCGGAGGCATTCATCGAACGGAACTCACATCAGTTTCAACAGCTTGGATAGATCAGCCCGCAATCCACCCGGTTCAAAACCCGGCGCATAGCGGAATACCACAAAGCCATTGGGATCAATCACATACACCGGGGTACCGGCCGGGTCATCAACACCCGGCAGCTTGGCCCGGAACGCAGGCTGGGGCTGCAGCACCTTCAGTGCCGGCGTGGCGGCCACCTGTTCAGGCGGCGTGCCCAGCCACAATATCTCGACATTATCCGCGTTATGCCCGAACAACTGCCACACCTTGTCCAATTGCTGCGACAAAGTGACGCAGGCAGGTGCGCAGTCTGCCGGCGGCGCCAGCAGGATGCGCCAGTGGCGCTCGCCGGGGTTCCAGTCGTAGGCCTGGCCATTGGCCAGCTGCAGCTGCTCGCTGCGCAAGTCCACCGCCGGCTGCAGCAGTTCGCCATGATGGCGGTTGATCTGCGGTGTCCAGCCGGAGAAGCGCAGGATGCCGGCCAACGCCATCGAACCAAAGAACATGGCGAAGATCAGCAGCAGTACCCGGCGGCCGCGGTTGCGGGTGGCGAGCTGGTCGGGAGTGAGTGCGTTCATGGCTGGGTTCTTTTAGAGCTGGCGACGGAGAGTGGTTGGGGCAGAAGCTGGAGCTGGAGCTGGGGCTGGAGCTGGAGCTGGAGCTGGAGCTGGAGCTGGCACTGGCACTGGCGCTGGCGCTGGAGCAAGAGCAGAAGCAGAAGCAAAGGCTGAAAGCACCCCTCCCCGACCCTCCCCTTCACCTTTGGTGAAAGGGAGGGGGAAATTCAACGGCAAAAGCAGGAGCAAGGACCAAAGCGACGGCGCGGCGATCTGCCCCCTCCCTTTGGCGTAGCCAAGGGGAGGGTTGGGGAGGGGTGCTTTGGCTTTGGCTTTGGCTTTGGCTTTGGCTTTGGCTTTGGCCCAGCTCCAACCTAACCCCCATTCCCAACTCCCGCCGTCCTGCGCCTCCTGAACTGCAACACCAGCGCAATCAGCAACACCGCCAAGGCCATCGCAAACCATTGCACCGCATACCCAAGATGCCGCGATGGCGGCAAGGTATTGGGCAGCAGGTCCAGGTCACGTGCATACCCCAGCGGCATTGCCGGATCCAGGCGAAGCACCTTCGGCGCCAACGCGCCGTTGCCCAGCTGCAACTGCGCAGCAATGGCAGGCAGGTCGATACGCGTGGCCAGCCATGTCTGCGGCTGGGTGGTTGCGGTCAAGGCCGGGCCCAGGGCAATGCCGCTTGCCGGTGCCGGCGCCCACAGGCCCTGCACGGCCTGCGTGCCCTGCAGCGTGTTGATGGCCGGCAGGCTGCGGTCAGCCGGCAACGGCAGCCAGCCCAGATCGACCAGCACCACGGTGCCGGTGGCTGCGCGCGCCGGCTGGTAAACCTTGATGCCGGCACGGCCATCACGCAGCTGGTTGTCTAGCAGCACCGTGGCCGGCAGGAACTGCAGCTGATCTGCCACCCAATGCAGGGCGTCCGGCGCGGCGGCAGCCTCGGCAAGGCTGACTGCGGCCTCGCGGCCCGGTGGCAGCTGCGCGAGCAGGGCCTCCTTCTGGTGCATGCGCTGCAGCTGCCAGCCGCCCAGCACGCAGAACAGGGCCGCTACCAGCAGTGCCAGGCTCCAGCCGAAGATGGCCGTGTGCTGTCGCGTCATGACAAGCTGCCGCCAAGCGGGTGATATAGCACTGCCTTCCCACCGAACGAGCCACGCATGAATGATTCGTTGAAGACCCTGTTGGTGATCGCGTTCTTGATCGTCATCGTCTGGAATCTTGGAGCCGGCCTCTATTACCTGATGATCGATCGCGGCCAGACCAAACGGACGGTCAATGCGTTGACGCGGCGTATCGCGCTGTCAGTAGTGTTGATCCTGCTGGTCGCGCTGAGCATCTATATGGGCTGGATCAAGCCACATGGGGTTGGCGGCTGAAAGCCGCGAATGGGTGAAAGGGAATCGGGAATGGTGGAAGTAGGAGCGGATGCCGCACACCTCCGATTCCCCATTCCCCACTCCCGGTACCGTGATCAAAGCACGTAGACGAACAGGAACAGCATCAGCCACACCACGTCGACAAAGTGCCAGTACCACGCGGCAGCTTCAAAACCGAAGTGGTTGTCGCGGGTGAAGTGGCCCTTGGCGGCGCGGAACCACATCACCAGCAGCATGATCGTCCCCAGCAGCACATGTGCGCCGTGGAAGCCGGTCAGCATGAAGAACGTCGAGCCGTAGATGCCCGAGCCCAGGGTCAGGTTCAATTCCTTGTAGGCGTGGATGTATTCCTCGGCCTGGAAGAACAGGAACACGCAGCCCAGCACGACAGTCAGGCCCAGCCAGATCAGCAGCTGCTTGCGGTTGCCCGCCTTCAGCGCGTGATGGGCAATGGTCAGGGTCACGCCGGAGGTCAGCAGGATCAAGGTATTGATCAGTGGCAGGCCCCAGGCCGGGATGGTCTGGAACGCACCGCCGATATCGGCCGGGCCGTTGGTCGGCCACGCGGCCGAGTAACCGTCCCACAGGTATTCGTTGGTCAATACGCCATGGCCTTCACCACCCAGCCACGGCAGGCCCATGTTGCGGGTGTAGAACAGCGCACCGAAGAACGCGGCGAAGAACATCACCTCGGAGAAGATGAACCAGATCATCCCCATCCGGAACGAACCATCCACCTGCCGGTTGTAGTTGCCGCCCACCGATTCGCGGATGACATCGCCGAACCAAAGGAACAGGGTGAACACCAGCATCGCCACGCCGGTGAAGAAGGTCCAACGGCCCCAGCTGGCGTCGTTGAGCCAGCTGGCTACCCCGACCATCATCACCAGCATCGCGATCGATCCTACAAACGGCCATTTGCTGCTGCTAGGCACGAAGTAGACGTTGGCATCAGGGGCGTTATGGGCCATGGCGTTGCTTCCGGGTCCGTGATCAGGGAGCTGCGTGGGCAGCGGCCGCGGCGGTTGCCGGGGCCAGCTGCTCGGTCAGCGCATCGTTCTTGTAGAAGGTGTAGGACAAGGTGATCGTGTTGACGTCGGCCGGCAGGTCCGGGTCGACGATGAAACGTACCGGCATCTCGCGCTTCTCCCCTGCCTGCAGGGTCTGCGCGGTGAAGCAGAAACATTCGGTCTTGTTGAAGTAGCCCGAAGCCCGCGCCGGCGCCACCGACGGCACCGCACTGCCGACCAGCGCGCGTTCGCTGTCGTTGCGGGCGAAGTACAGGGCCTCGTTCAACTCGCCCGGCACCACGTCCATCGTCAGCTTTTCCGGATGGAAGGCCCAGGGCAGCTTGGAATTGACGCCGCCATCGAACTCCACCCGCACCGTGCGCTTGCTGTTGGCCGCATGTGCCTTGGTTTCATGCGTGGTGGCGCCGCGCTCCAGCCGCACGCCAAATACCTTTTCGCAGGCGATGCGGTACAGCGGCACCAGCGAGAAGGTCAGCACGAACACCGCAAAGGCCACGCCGATCAGCCGACCGAGGCCGGCATTGGGTTTGGGCTTGGGTGCGGGCGCCGGCGTGGTCAACTCGCCAGCACCCCGGACAGGATGAAGCCGACATACACCGCGACCGCGATCAGGCCAACCACCAGCGCGGTGCGCCGCGAGCGGCGCTTGCGCAGCGCCATCTCCTCAGCTTGGAAATGCTCGTTGCTGTTCATTGCCGGGCTCCTCAATGGCTCACGTCGTCATGCGCCAGATCGCCCGGCTTGATCACCGGCGGCACGGTGAAGGTATGCGCAGGTGCCGGCGAGGGAATGGTCCACTCCAGGCCCTTGGCACTTTCCCAGGCGCGCGCTTCGGCACGCTTACCGTTGCGCAGCGAGTGCAGCAGGATCGCCGCCATCATGAATGGGGTGGCGAACATGCCGAATGCGCCAATCGAGCTGATCAGGTTCCAGTCGGCGAACACCGGGTTGTAGTCCGGAATACGCCGCGGCATGCCAGCCAGGCCGAGGAAGTGCTGCGGGAAGAACAGCAGGTTGACGAATACCATCGTCCACCAGAAATGAAACTTGCCCCAGAACTCGTTGTACATGCGGCCAGTCCACTTCGGCCACCAGTAATACACCGCCGCGATCAGCGCCAATACCGCGCCGGTCACCAGCACGTAATGGAAGTGCGCCACCACGAAATAGGTGTCGTGGTACTGGTAGTCGGCCGGCACGATGGCCAGCATCAGGCCGGAGAAACCGCCGATGGTGAAGAGGATCACGAACGAGATGGAGAACAGCATCGGCGTTTCAAACGTCAACGAGCCCTCCCACATCGTGCTGACCCAGTTGAACACCTTCACCCCGGTCGGGATGGAGATCAGCATGGTGGCGAACATGAAGTAGATCTCGCCACCCAGCGGCATGCCCACCGTGAACATGTGGTGCGCCCACACGATGAAGGACAGGAAGGCGATGGCGGCAGTGGCGTAGACCATCGCCTGGTAGCCGAACAGCGGCTTGCGGCTGAAGGTCGGCAGGATCTCGCTGACCACGCCGAACGCCGGCAGGATCATGATGTAGACCTCGGGGTGACCGAAGAACCAGAAGATGTGCTGGTACATCACCGGGTCACCGCCACCGGCAGCGTTGAAGAAGCTGGTGCCGAAGAACTTGTCGGTCAGCAGCATGGTCACCGCACCGGCCAATACCGGCATCACCGCGATCAGCAGGAAGGCGGTGATCAGCCAAGTCCAGCAGAAGATCGGCATCTTCAGCAGATCGATGCCGGGTGCGCGCATGTTGAGCACGGTGGCGATGATGTTGATCGCGCCCATGATCGAGCTGACACCGGCCACGTGGATGGCGAATACGCTGAAGGCCACGTTGTAGCCACCCTGCAGTGACAGCGGCGGGTACAACGTCCAACCACCGGCCGGTGCGCCACCGGGCAGGAACAAGGTCACCAGCAACATGCCGAAGGCCACCGGCAGCAGCCAGAACGACCAGTTGTTCATGCGCGGCAAGGCCATGTCCGGCGCGCCGATCTGCAGCGGGATCATCCAGTTGGCCAGGCCGACGAAGGCCGGCATCACGCCACCGAAGATCATCACCAGTGCATGCACGGTGGTCATCTGGTTGAAGAACTCCGGCTTGACGAACTGCAGGCCGGGTTGTGCCAGCTCCAGCCGGATCACCACGCTCATCGCCGCGCCGACGATGAACATCGTGAAGCTGAAAAGCAGGTAGAGCGTGCCGATGTCCTTGTGGTTGGTCGAGAAGAACCAACGCTCGAAGAAACCTTGCTGGTGCCCGTGGTGATCGGAGTGGTCCACTGCGGTATTCGCCATTGCAACTACACCTCGTTATGCGTTTTCAGGCATCGCGCCGGCAGCACCGGCACGCAGTGGTATCAGGCACCGGCCGCCGCAGGTGCGGCGGGTGTAGCGACAGTCGGCGTTGCTTCAGGCGCCGCCGCCGCCGGTTCGGCAACAGGTGCGGGTGCCGCTTCGGCAGGTGCAGCGGGCACCGGCTTGCGCGAGGCCAGCCAGGACTTGAACTCGTCCTTGGACACGGCCTTGACCACGATCGGCATGAAGCCGTGGTCCTTGCCGCACAGCTCCGCGCATTGGCCGCGGTACACGCCCTCGGTTTCGATGTTGGTCCAGCGTTCGTTGATGAAGCCCGGCACGGCGTCCTGCTTCCAGCCCAGTGCCGGCACCCACCACGCATGGATCACGTCGTCGGAGGTGATGACGAAGCGGACCTTGGTGTTCACCGGCAGCACCAGCGGGTTGTCCACGTCCAGCAGGTAATGCGGGTCACTGGCCATGGTCGGCACGCTGCCGCTCTGCCGCACTTCGTCGGACTTGCGGTCCAGGCGGCTGGTGAAGGCCACGTCCTCACCCAGGTATTCGTACTTCCACATCCACTGATAGCCGGTGACCTTCACCGTCATCTCGGAATCGCGGGTGTCGTACATGGCGATCAGCTTGGCCGTGGCCGGCCAGGCCATCACCACCAGGATGACGATAGGGATGACGGTCCAGATGATTTCCGCCTTGGTGTTGTGGCTGAACTGCTTGGCCACCGCCCCCTTGGACCTGCGGAACTTGAAGATCGCGTAAGCCATCGCGCCGAATACCAGCACGCCGATGACGGTACACACCCACAACGCCACCATGTGCGCGTCCCACGCCATACGCGAGGTATGGGTGACGCCCTTGCCCATGTTGAGCTGCCATTCCTTTGGATCGGCCGATTGCGCCCATGCTGCCTGCGCCGACAGCATCATCGCCGCCGCTGCCAAACCGTGTTTCAACTTCGCGCCCCACACGCTGCTTTGCTTCATTGCCTAGACCCTTGACGTCATCGGTTGCCACCACTGCTGGCAGCGAGCAAGCCTTCAAGTGTCACCGCAAGTTCCCGACGTTCCACGGGCGCGAGGAAACTCCCCACTTCCACCCATTTGCCGCTGGAAACCAGCAGGACCCGTTCCTTCCCGGTCACCACCCGCACCCAATACGGGTGTGCGCGGAATACCGGCGAAACTCCGGCTGCGGGAATCACTTCCACGCAGTCCGGTCCTACCCGGATCTCTTCCCGGCGATTGCTGCTGCGCCAACACGCGCGCAGGGCAGCGGCCACCAGGAAGCCATGCAACAACGCGAAGACAGGGGCCAGACGGTTGCCGGACAGCCAAGCAAGGCCAGCCGCGAACACCATCAATCCTGCCAACGCCGCAAACAACTGGACGAACTGCCGAGCACTGAGTGCCCGTGGGGGGTGCAGTAACAACTGCGTCCCTGAGCCATCGGAATCTTGCCGAAGCACCTGGATCATCGCAGCCGCGTCCATCGCGGAAATCGAGTTCGATGGTAGCCCTGCCTGCGCACGCCCGGCAAGCTTCCATTCATCAACGTCATCAATGCTGCAGTGCACACCGGAATTGCGCTGATATCGCCCAAGCACGTCGATTTAAATGCCGGAATCGGCACAATAGAAACGTGTCGGGTAAATATTGCGGAATCGCCCACAGGCCAGTGCTTTCGCCCTGCAAAAAGATGCTCGCAGGGGGCTAGGAAATCCGCCGCCGAAGATTAAAATGGCCGAATCCAACCGTGGCCGAGCGCATGAACGCAACACCTTCTCCCGATGTCGCCTCCCCAACGCCAGCAGCCCCGCCGTTGCTGGCGCCTGAGCTGCCAGCGGCGCCATCCGCGCTGCGTCAGGCCATCACCGATGCCTGGCTGAAAGATGAAGCCAGCCATGTGCGCGAACTGCTGGAGCAGGCGCGCCTGCCGGCCGACGAACAGGCGCAGGTACAGGCAACCGCCGCCGACCTGGTACAGCGTGTGCGTGCGCGCGCAAAAAACCAGGGCGCGATCGAAGCGTTCATGCGCCAATATGATCTGGGCAGCGAGGAAGGCGTGCTGCTGATGTGCGTGGCCGAAGCCCTGCTGCGCATTCCGGACCAGGAAACCGCCGACAAGCTGATCCGAGACAAGCTCGGCGAAGCCGACTGGAAGCGCCACATGGGCCAGTCCGATTCGGTGCTGGTCAACGCTTCCACATGGGGCCTGATGTTGACCGGCCATCTGGTTGATCTGGCCGATGCCACCAAGCGCGACGTGCATGGCGCCTTCAAGCGGCTGATCGGCCGCGTTGGCGAGCCGGTGATCCGCTTGGCCGTGCGTCAGGCAATGAAGATCATGGGCCACCAGTTCGTCATGGGCCGCACCATCGACGAAGCGCTGTCGCGCTCGCACAAGGGCGACAACAGCAACTACCGCTATTCCTTCGACATGCTCGGCGAAGGTGCGCTGACCATGAAGGATGCGCTGCGTTACCTGGAAGACTACCGCCGCGCCATCCACGCCATCGGCAGCGACAACATCGCCCGTGGCGGCAAGGCCGATGGTGACGTGACCACCTCGCACGGCATCTCGATCAAGCTGTCGGCGCTGTATCCGCGCTACGAACATGCCAAGCGCGAGCGCGTGCTCAAGGACCTGGTACCGGGCGTGCTGGAACTGGCGCAGCTGGCCAAGTCCTACGGCATCGGCTGTACGGTCGACGCTGAAGAAACCGACCGCCTGGAACTGTCGCTGGACATCATCGAGCGCGTGGTCAGCCATCCTTCGTTGAAGGGTTGGGAAGGCTTCGGCATCGTCGTCCAGTCCTACCAGAAGCGCACGCCGTACACGATTGATTACCTCGCCGACCTGGCCCGCCGCATCGGCCACAAGTTGCAGGTGCGCCTGGTCAAGGGCGCGTACTGGGATGCGGAAATCAAGCGCGCGCAGATCGAAGGCCTGCCCGGCTACCCGGTGTTCACCCGCAAGCAGAACACCGACGTGTCCTACATCGCCTGTGCCAAGCGCCTGTTCGGCCACAGCGACGCCATCTACCCGATGTTCGCCACCCACAACGCGGCCACCATCGCCACCATCAAGCAGATCGCCAAGGGCGGCGTCTACGAGCACCAGAAGCTGCACGGCATGGGTGATGACCTGTATGCCGAAGTGATTCCGGCCGACCGCTTGAACGTGCCCTGCCGCGTGTACGCACCGGTCGGTTCGCACGAGGACCTGCTGCCCTACCTGGTGCGCCGCCTGCTGGAAAACGGCGCCAACTCCAGCTTCGTCAACCGCATCACCGATGAAGACGTGTCCATCGACGACCTGATCCGCGATCCGGTCGAAGCCGTGTCCTCGTTCGCCTCCATTCCTCACCCCAAGATCCCGCTGCCGGTTGACCTGCTGCGCAGCCAGAACCACGACAGGACCAACTCCATGGGCATCAACCTCGCCAACGACAACGAACTGCGCGCCCTGGCCGAGCAGCTCAACGCCGCCGTCAAGCCGTGGCAGGCCGCCCCGCTGGTACCGGGCGCCAGCACCACCGGCGCCACCCAGCCTGTGACCAACCCGGCCGACAACCGCCAGGTCGTGGGTCACTGGCAGGCCGCCGATGCCGCCACCGTGCAGAAGGCGCTGGCCAACGCCGTGGCCGCCCAGCCGGCCTGGAACCGCACCCCGGCTGCCAGCCGCGCTGCCATCCTCGAGCATGCCGCCGACCAGCTGGAAGCCCGCATCGCCGAGTTCATGGCGCTGTGTGTAAAGGAAGCCGGCAAGAGCCTGCCCGACGGCGTCGCCGAAGTACGCGAGGCGGTGGATTTCCTGCGTTATTACGCCAAGCAGGCGCGTGACCAGTTCGGCGCCGGCGAAAAGCTGCCCAGCCCCACCGGCGAAAGCAACGAGCTGCAGCTGCACGGCCGTGGCGTGTTCGTCTGCATCAGCCCGTGGAACTTCCCGCTGGCGATCTTCATGGGCCAGGTGGCTGCCGCCCTGGCCGCCGGCAACAGCGTCATCGCCAAGCCGGCCGAGCAGACCAACCTGATCGGCTATTACGCGGTGAAGCTGCTGCTCGATGCCGGCGTACCGGAAGGCGTGGTGCAGTTCCTGCCGGGCTCCGGCTCGGTGGTGGGCGCGGCCCTGACCGCCGACCCGCGCGTGGCCGGCGTGGCCTTCACCGGCTCCACCGACACCGCCCGCATCATCAACCGCACCATGGCCGCGCGTGACGCTGCCATCGGCGTGCTGATCGCCGAGACCGGCGGCCAGAACGCCTTCATCGCCGACTCCTCGGCGCTGCCGGAACAGCTGGTCAAGGACGCCATCGGCTCGGCCTTCACCTCCGCTGGCCAGCGTTGCTCGGCAGCGCGCGTGCTGTTCGTGCAGGACGACATCGCCGACAAGGTGATGGGCATGCTGGCCGGCGCGATGGCCGAACTGAAGGTTGCCGACCCGGGTGAACTGTCCACCGACGTCGGCCCGGTGATCGACGCCGACGCGCTGCAGATCCTCAAGGACCACGCCGTACGCATGGACGCCGAAGCGCGCCTGATCGCCACCGCACCGCTGTCCGAGGCTGCCGCACACGGCACCTTCTTCGCACCGCGCGCGTACGAGCTGAAGGATCTGGGCCAGCTGCACCAGGAGATCTTCGGGCCGGTGCTGCACGTGATCCGCTGGAAGGCCGATCAGCTCGATGCGGTGATCGACCAGATCAATGCCACCGGCTATGGCCTGACCTTGGGCGTGCATTCGCGCATCGACGAAACCGTCGACCGCATCGCCTCGCGCGTCAATGTCGGCAACGTCTACGTCAACCGCAACCAGATCGGCGCCGTGGTCGGCGTGCAACCGTTCGGCGGCCAGGGCCTCTCCGGCACCGGCCCCAAGGCCGGCGGCCCGCACTACCTGCTGCGCTTCGCCACTGAAAAGACGGTGACGGTGAACACCACCGCAGCCGGCGGCAACGCCTCGCTGCTGACCCTGGGCGATTGATTCCAATCGTGTCCTGATCAAGAAAAACCCCGCGCAAGCGGGGTTTTTCTTTGCACCTCAAAAAACCAACCCCGCCCCCTTCGCTACGCGAAAGGGAGAGCGCGTAGTGCCGAGCCATGCTCGGCAGGGGCTTTCCACGCACCCATGACTCCTGAGGCTTGTAGGAGCGGCGTAAGTCGCGAAGCAAATGACCCGTCAGATTGCAGAGGCACTCGCAATTTCATTGATACCAGCTTCGCGGCTTACGCCGCTCCTACAACCTGCACACGCCATCGCCGTGCACGACTGCAAACAGAGGCAAAACCTACCCCTCCCCAACCCTCCCCTTTGCTACGCAAAAGGGAGGGAGCATGTAGTGCCGAGCCATGCTCGGCAGGGGCTTCCCACGCACCCCATCACTCCTGAGGCTTGTGGGAGCGGCGTAAGCCGCGAAGCAAACGGCCTATCAGATTGCAAAGACACTGGTCATTCCATCGCCGCCAGCTTCGCGGCTTACGCCGCTCCCACAACCTGCACACGCCATCGCCCTGCACGACTGCAAACAGAGTCAAAACCACCCCCTCCCCAACCCTCCCCTTCGCTACGCGAAAGGGAGGGAGCGTAGTGCCGAGCCATGCTCGGCAGAGGCTTCCCGCGCACCCCATCATTCCTGAGGCTTGTGGGAGTGGCGTAAGCCGCGAAGCAGATGGTCCATCCGATTGCAGAGGCACTCGCAATTCCATCGCCACCAGCTTCGCGGCTGACGCCGCTCCTACAACTGCGCGATCGCCCTGCCGTGCACTCCGCGCACAAACAAAAAGCCCCGCTTGCGCGGGGCTTTCTGCATGCATCAGCTACGGGTTCTATTAGAACTTGTAGTTGATCGAAGCTGCGAGGATGTCGCCGCCCACGTCGTACTTACCCTTGACCACGTTGCCCGTGGCCGAGGTGACGTTGATGCCCGGCTCATTGGTGAACAGGTGGGTGTAACCGAAGTTGAACTCGGTCTTCTCCGACGGGGTCCAGCCCAGGCCCAGCGACAGCCACTTGCGGGTCACGTCCGGCACGCGCACGTCACGGTGCTCGATGCTGGTCGGGGACTCGTCATAGGCCACACCGCCACGCAGGGTGATGGTGTCGGACAGCTTGTACTCGGTACCGATCGAGGCAAAGGTGGTGTCGTTGTAGTGGAAGCCCAGGGTGTTGTCCGGCTGGTTCGAGGCGAAGTCGACGGTGACTTCATCGAACGCGGTCTTCCATGCGGTGCGCGACACGTCGCCCATCACGGTCCAGCGATCATTGACGCGGTGGGTAACGCTCATCGACAGCGAAGCCGGCAGGGTCACCGTGGCCTTGCCCGAGGTGTCCACGAACAGGCCGCTGCCCGGCTGGCCGAGGGCCACCGAGACGTTCTGCGGAACGGTGAAGTTGGCCTTGCCGCCGGTGATCTTGTGCTCAACCTTGGAGCGGTAGCTGAAGGCGATGTTGGTGTTTTCGGTCGGGCTCAAGGTGGTGCCGAGCACGTAACCGACGGCATTGTTGTCGCCTTCGATGGTGACGAAACCATCAGCGCTGCCCGGCGAGAAACCACCAAGCGCGGCCTGCTGACCAGCAGTGGCGGCGGCGGCGGCGATCTGTGCCGGAGTGCGGCCAGCGGCAGCAGCGGCGGCTGCAGCCTTCTGCTGGGCGGCACCGTTGACCACGGCACCCATGTCCAGTGCGTTGGACAGTTCGATGGTCAGGTGCTCAACGAACACCGACGCGCCGAACGACACATACGGGTTGACGTCGTAAGAGAACGCCGCACCCAGGTCGATGGCCTTCAGGTCAGTGGTCACGCCGCTGTAGCGGCCTACCCAGTTCTTGTCGTAATCGGTCTTGAAGCCGAACGGCGCGGTCAGCGACAGACCGAAATGCATGTTGTCGTTCTCACCGAACGGCAGGTGGAAATACGCAGCCGGAACCGGCGCGATCATGCCAGCGTCGCCGCCGTTGCCACCGGTGATCTCGGTGCCGGTGCCCGGGCCGCCCGGGCCGGAGTTACGGCCAGAGGCCTTCTTGAAATCAGCCGAGAAGCTAATGGCGCTCAGGTCAGCCTGGAACTGGCGACCATCGAGCAGGCGCATGGAGGCCGGGTTGGTGGCAACCACCGAAGCGTCGTCCCATGCGCTGGTCGAACCAGCAAAAGCGCGGCCGAGGCCCTTGGCGCTGTTTTCCTTCAGCTGGAAGGCGGCAGCGTCGGCGTGGCTGAAAGCGAGGGCGCCGGCGATGCCGACAGCAAGTGCGGTTACGCGGGCAATAGCAGAAGCGGTCATATTCGAAGCTCTCTCCGTAAACGGTAATTGTCGTTTTGCGCCTGCACCTCCAAGCAGCCAAGCCGCTTGACGGTGCGCCGGAGTCCCCTCCCGACATACGACGCCGTATGCAGTATCACCCACGGTGCTTAACTAAACAATAACGACGAAAGACATATTCCCAGCCCGTCCCGAGCGCTGCCGGGTTAGGCTTCCGGACCCATGTTCGTCTCCATTCCTTCCAGAAATAAGACAGGTCTGCGCTGGGCAGTGCCGCTGCTGTGCCTTGCCTTGCTTGCCGCGTTCCTATGGTCGATCTCACGACCGGATGAGGCGCGGCGCACCTTGTGGCTGGACTGGGGTGCGCTGGCCACCGGGCTGGGCAGCAGCCATGACTGGTGGGCGGCCTTGCGTGATGGCAGCGTATTAAGGTTGTTCACCGCGCTGTTTCTGCATGCCGACTGGTCACACCTGCTGGGCAACCTGGTGTTCCTGCTGATCTTCGGCCTGCCTGCCGAGCGGGTGCTGGGGCCGTGGCGGCTGCTGCTGCTGTTCCTGTTCGGGGGCGCGGTTGCCAACCTTGCCGCGCTGTATGTGATCGGCTCGCCCGAACGCACCATCATCGGCGCCAGTGGCGCGGTGTCGGCCTTGATGGGCACCTATCTGACCCTGTTCCCGCGCGCCAAGCTGGGCGTGGTGCTGCCGTTGGGATTGTTCCTGGAATTTGTGCGGGCGCCAGCCTTTCTGCTGATCGGCGTGTGGGCGGCCCTGCAGGTGGTGTTTGCCTATATCGGCCCGAGCTTCGGCATGGTGGCCTGGTCGGCGCATGTGGCCGGCTTTCTGTTCGGCATTGTTTACGGGCTGTATGTGCGCGCGGCCATTGCCAGGCGGCTGCGCAAGCGCAAGGGCTTCTAGCCGATTTGTTGTTTTGTGGGAGCGGCGTCAGCCGCGAAGCCTGCGATACATCGGATCGCAGGCAACGGGCGCCAAGGTAGAGCCGAACCATGTTCGGCTGAAGCCTTACCGGTGACGCCCTGCCGAGCATGGCTCGGCACTACGCGGAAATATTGCCGGTGAAGCCCCTGCCGAGCATGGCTCGGCACTACGCGGAAATATTGCCGGTGAAGCCCTGCCGAGCATGGCTCGGCACTACGCGGCGATATTGCGATATTGCCGGTGAGGCCCCTGCCGAGCATGGCTCGGCACTACAGGGGTTTTTCTTCCTCGACTGGCTTGGCTTCCGGTGTTGCAGCTGCCGGTTTTGCAGCTTCTGCCGGCTTCACTTCGGCGCTGACGGGCTTGGCCTTGGCCTTCGCCGCCGCCTGCGCTGCCGCCACCGAGCCGGGGTGCTTGAGTTCCTGCAGTGCCGACTGGATCGGTGCATCGCCCGGCAATACCACGCCGGCCTTGCTGCCCACCGCTTCGTCATCGCCGCGCAGATGCCCTGGCAGCTTGGCCTCGCTGTAATCGCTCAGGCTGGCTGGCAGATCGCTCGGCACGTCGGCCGGATCCGGCGCCAGCTCCACGTCCGGCAGAATGCCGGTGGCCTGGATCGAGCGGCCGCTGGGGGTGTAGTAACGGGCGGTGGTCAGCTTGACCGAATCGCCATTGTCCAGCGGCAGCACGGTCTGCACCGAGCCCTTGCCGAAGGTACGGCTGCCGACCACGCGGGCGCGGCCATTGTCACGCAGGGCGCCGGCCAGCACTTCGGAGGCGCTGGCCGAGCCGGCATCGGCCAATACCACCAGCGGCGCGCCCTTGAGCAGGTCGCCGGGGGTGGCATCGAACTTGGCATCGCTGATTGAAATGCGGCCACGGGTACTGACGATGCCGCCCTTCTCCAGCAGATCATCGGCTACCTGCACGGCGGCGGTCAGCAGGCCGCCGGGGTTGCTGCGCAGGTCCAGCACCAGCCCCTTCAACTTGCCGCCAGCCTGGCTCTGCAACTGGTTCAACTGCTTCTGGAAATCGGCGCCGGTGTCGGCCTGGAAAGTGCTGATGCGGATATAGCCATAGCCCGGCTCCAGCATCTTGCTGCGCACGCTGGTGACGCGGATGGTCTCGCGCATCACGCTGACATCGAAGGGCTTCTGCTCGCCACGGGCGATGGTCAGCACCACCGCGCTGCCAGCCTTGCCGCGCAGCGGTTCGCTGGCGTCGATGCTGTTGATCGGGGTGCCATCGATGGCCACGATCAGGTCACCGGCCTGCAGCCCAGCCCTTGCCGCCGGCGTGCCGTCGATAGGCGACACCACCTTCAAGGTGTTGTCCTTCTGCTGCAGCACCTCCACGCCAATGCCTTCGTAGGCACCGTTGGTCTGCTCGTCAAAGGCTTCGGCATCTTCCTTGTCGAAGTAGGTGCTGTGCGGGTCCAGCTCAAGCAGCAGGCCGCGTACGGCCGACTGCATCAGCTTCTTGTCATCAACCGGATCCACATAGGCCGCACGCACGGCGTTGTAGACACCGACAAAACGCCGGATCTCATCCAGTGGTACGCGTGAGGTGACCGATTCATTGGCATCCGGATCGTCCGCCTTGGACGCCGTGTCCGGGGCGCTCTGGGCAAACGCCAGGGCCGGTGACAGGGCCAACAGCAGGGCAGCAGCAAGACGGGCTACACGCATGAACCACTCCATGAGAAAACGGATGCGCAACAAACACGCAGGCCCCGATTATGCGCGAAGCATGGCTAAATTCCCGTTGAATCCGTGCGAACGGCGGCAGCGCCGCTCAGCCCCCGTTACTGCCGCTGCAGCCAGGTCGAAGGGTCCACCGGCTGGCCGTTGCGGCGCAGTTCAAAGTACAGCGCGGTGACGCCCTGGCCACCGGAATTGCCGACCTTGGCCACCGCATCGCCGCGCTTGATGGTGGCGCCGGCATCCTTGAGCAGGGTGTCGTTGTGGGCGTACAGGCTCATGTAGCCGTTGCCGTGGTCGACGATCAGGATCATGCCGTAGCCGGTCATCCAGTCGGAGAACACCACGGTGCCATCGGCCACGGCGGTCACCGTGCTGCCGGCAGGCGCGCCGATCAGCACGCCGGCGCTGCTGCGGCCGTCCGGCAGGCGGCCGCCGTAACGGGCCAGCAGATTGCCCGACAGCGGCCAGCCAAGCCCGCCCACCCGTGGTGCCGGCGCGTTGGCTACTACCCGTGGCGGTGTCTTGCCCGGCGTGGCCCGTGCCGGGCTGCGGCTCGAACCGCTGTTGGCTGCCGCAGCCTGCCGTGCCTGTTCGGCGGCGCGACGGGCAGCCGCGCGGCGCTCGGCTTCCGCCCGGGCGGCGGCCGCACGCAGGCTGGCCAACACCTGTTCCAGCGCGCGCGCGTCCTTGCCGAGGGCTTGTTCGCGCTGGCTGCGGTCCTGGTAGCGGCTGTCCAGTTCGGTCAGCACGGTTGCACGTTGGCGACGGTCCTGGGCCAAGGCTGCGGCCTGCTGGCGTTGCTGTTCGCGGGCCTGCTCCAGTTCCCTGCTGCGCGCCACGATCTGCTGCTCGGTGCTGGTCAGCGCCTGCAGGTCGGTGGTCAGGCCGGCAATTGCCTTGGCCCGCTCGCGTTGCAGATAGCGGTGGTAGGCCAGCTCGCGGTTGGCATCGGCCACGGTGTCCTGCGACAGCAACAGCTTCAAGGGGGCGTGATTGCCGAGCTGGTAGGCACCGCGCAACAGCGTGGCCAGTTGCTGGCGCTGCTGGGCCAGGCCGCTTTCCAGCGTGGCCCGGCGCTGCTGCAGCGCACTCAGTGATTGTTGTTCGCGCTGCACGGCAGCCTCGGCCTCGGCAACCGCGCGGCCACTGCGGGCGACCTTCTGGTCGGCCTCGCGCAGGCGTTGGCTGGCCTGGCCACGCTGCCCTTCCAGCTGCCGCCGCTCCTGCGCCACGCTCTTGAGCTCGCCGCGCAGCTGCTGCAGCTTCTTCTCGGTATCGCGTGAAGTGTTCTGCGCCAGCAACGGCCCGGCCAGCAACGCCAGGATCAGCAGGCAACTGCCGCGCCACTGCGGCTGGGCCGCAAGCCGCTGGGGGCAAGGCTGTTGACTGGGCTGGCGCAAAGAGGTTCCAGTGACTTCAGGCAGATGCGGATTGTACCCAAGCATGATGCTATGCCGCCCTGTCCCTCGGTATTTCCATCGCGGAGATCTCATGAAACGTTTATTCCTGCTCCTGCTGCTGAGTGCGAACGCCCCGCTGGTGCTGGCTGCCGACGACATCAGCAAGGTCAATGGCAGCATCCAGACCGATGCCGGCGCCACCTATGGCGACCTGGAAACGGTCAATGGCAGCATCAAGCTGGCCGCCGGGGTACAGGCGCGCGGGGTTGAAACCGTGAACGGCAGCGTACGCGCCGAAGACAATGTGCAGGCGCGCAACATCGAGACGGTCAATGGCGGCATCCGCACCGGCCGCAACCTGGTGCTGGCGCGCGGCCTGGATACCGTCAACGGCGGCATCTATGTGGACCGTGGCAGCCGCATCGGCGGCGATGTCGAAACCGTCAACGGCAGCATCGGCCTGGTCGGCGTACAGCTGGATGGCGACATCGAAACCGTCAATGGCGACATCACCGTCGGCATCGACTCGGTGGTCAAAGGCGGCATCAAGGTCAATCGCCCTTCGTTTGGCATCTCGCTGACCGCGCCGCGCAAGCCGCGCGTCGTGATCGGCCCGAACGCCGTGGTCGAAGGCCAGCTGGTATTCGAGCGCGAAGTCACCCTGCTGGTGCACGACTCGGCCAAGATCGGCCCGGTCACCGGTGCCACGCCGCAGCGTTTCGACAGTGAAACCGCGCCGCGCTGAACGCGCATTGCAGGCCAATCCTGCCTAGAATCCGGGTTCGACCTTGCAACCCGGAGTTTTCATGCAACGCAAACTGTTGTTGTGCCTGGCCGCCGCCGCGGCCCTGGCCGCCTGCAAGCAGGAGGCGCCGGCACCGGCGGCCCCCGCGCCCGCCCCTGCACCGGCCCCGGCCCACACCTTTGCCGGCGGCATCAACGCAGCCGACTTCGGCGAGCTGGTGAAGACCCTGGCCTCGGACGAATTTGAAGGCCGCGCCCCCGGCAGCAACGGCGAGGAGCTGACGGTCAACTACATCCGCGACCAGATGCAGCGCATCGGCCTGCAGCCGGGCAACGGCGACAGCTGGTTCCAGGAAGTGCCGATGACCGAGACCACGGCCGAGCCGAGCACCGTGCTGAAGATCCAGCAGGGCGACGCCAGCCGCGACCTGGTGTTTGGCACCGACATGGTGATCGGCACCCGCAGCGGCCAGCCAGAAATCAAGATCGACAACAGCGAGCTGGTCTTCGTCGGTTACGGCGTGGATGCGCCCGAACAGAACTGGAACGATTACACCGGCCAGGACTGGAAGGGCAAAACGGTGGTGATGTTCGTCAACGACCCCGGCTTCCACACCGACGACGCCAAGCTGTTCGATGGCAAGCGCATGACCTATTACGGGCGCTGGACCTACAAGTTCGAGGAAGCCGCACGCAAGGGCGCCGCCGCCGCGCTGATCGTGCATGACAGCGCTGGTGCCTCGTATGGCTGGGACGTGGTGAAGAACTCCTGGGGCGGCGCGCAGTACGACCTGCCGGCCGCCGAAGACAAGCAGCCGCGCCTGCAGGCACAGGGCTGGCTCAGCGCCGAGGCCGCACGCACGCTGTTCGCCGATGCCGGGCTGGATCTGGACAAGGCCTACAAGGATGCCAGCAAGCGTGGCTTCAAGCCGGCGCCGTTGAACGCGCGGCTGTCGCTGGACCTGAAGAGCACCATCGCGCAGAAGAAATCGCGCAACGTGGTCGGCGTCCTGCCGGGCAGCAAGCGTGCCGACGAAGCCGTGCTGTACATGGCGCACTGGGACCACCTGGGCAAGCATGAGGGCGAGGAAGGCGACAACATCTACAACGGTGCGGTCGACAACGCCACCGGCGTGGCCGGCATTCTGGAAGTGGCCGACGCCATGACCCATCAGCAGACCCCGCCGGAACGCTCGGTGGTGTTCCTGGCGGTGACGCTGGAGGAATCCGGCCTGCTCGGTTCGCAGTACTACGTGAACCACCCGACCTTCCCGCTGGACAAGATTGCCGGCGTGATCAACATCGATGCGATGTCGGTCAATGGCCGCGCGCGTGACCTCACCGTGACGGGCTTTGGCAGCTCCGAGCTGGAAGACCTGCTCAAGCCGCTGGCGGCCAAGCAGGGCCGTACCCTGCATGCGGAAAGTTCGGTGCAGAGCGGCTTCTACTTCCGCTCCGATCACTTCAACTTCGCCAAGGCCGGCGTGCCGGCACTGTATGCCGATGGCGGCGAAGACCTGATCGACGGCGGCGTCGAGGCCGGCAAGCGTGCGGCCGAAGCCTATGGCAAGGACCGCTACCACGGCCCCAAGGACGAGTACGACCCGGCCACCTGGAAGCTCGACGGCATCGTCGAAGACCTGGAGCTGTTGTACGGCGTTGGCCAGCAGCTGGCCGGCGGCGATGCCTGGCCGAACTGGTATGAAGGCAATCCGTTCAAGGCCAACCGCGACGCGATGATGAAGAACAAGGACAGCAACGCAGCCAAGTAAGCCGCTGCTGATAGCAAACAAAAACGGCGCCTTTTGGGCGCCGTTTCTGTTTGTGCGGGACGGATATGACTGCCAATAGCGCCGTAGCCCGGGTAAGCGCAGCGCACCCGGGAACGAGGGATCGACTGTGCGCCAAAAGCCCCGGGTGCGCTGCGCTTACCCGGACTACGGTGATTGCGGGGCTGCGCAAGCCAACAGCAGACACATCGCCGCCAAACCGCTAACGTCGGCGCATCCTCAACAATCGGCAGGTCGGTTCCAATGCTGCATCACGTTTCCTTCCCGGTCACCGATCTTGCGCTGAGCGCTGCGTTCTACGATGCCGCGCTGGGCGCGCTGGGTTTCCGTCGCGTGTTCGAGGACGAAACCGCCATCGGCTATGGTCTGGTCGACGACCAGGACATGTTCTGCCTGAAACTGCGCAGCGAGGTGCGCGCGCCAAGCGCCGGCTTCCACCTGGCCTTCGCCGCACCCGATCAGGCGGCGGTCGATCGCTTCCATGCGCAGGCACTCGCCGTCGGTGGCCGCGACAACGGTGCGCCGGGATTGCGCCCGGACTATGGCGCGCAGTACTACGCGGCGTTCCTGATCGACCCCGACGGGCATCGTATCGAAGCTGTCATCAACCGCTGAGTGGCCCGCTGCACTGCCAGCAGCGTAGCCCGGGTAAGCGCAGCGCACCCGGGAGTCGGCGATACGGTTTCATCAAAGCGTGCGCCAACGGCCCCGGGGGCGCTGCGCTTACCCGGGCTACTCGAGCGCTGCTTAGGCCGCTGGCGAGACCACGCGCGCCATCCGCGCCTTGCGTACGCCGGCCACCGCAAACACCACCAGCCCGGCCCAGATCAGGCAGAAACCGACCAGCTGATTGGCATTGAAGGCTTCACGGAACACCAGCACACCTACCAGGAACTGCAGGGTCGGCGCGATGTACTGCAGCAGGCCCACCACGGTCAGCGGCACCCGCCGCACGCCAAAGGCAAAGGCGATCAGCGGTATCGCGCTGACCGCACCGGCCAGCACCAGCAGCACGTCGTTGCCAACGCCCCAGCCGGAAATGAAACCACCGCCATGGCCGGCCTCGGACCAGATCACATAGGCCAGCGCCGGTGCCACCATGAACAGGCTTTCCACGCCCAGCCCGCTCACCGCATCGACCACCACCAGCTTGCGCAGCAGGCCGTACAGGCCAAAGGTGATGGACAGGCCAATGGCGATCCACGGTGGGCGCCCGCTCTGCCAGGTCAGCCAGGCCACGCCGAGGGCGGCCAACCCCACCGCCAGCCACTGCAGCTTGCCCAGCCGTTCGCCCAGCACCACCACCCCCAGCAACACGCTGAGCAGCGGATTGATGAAGTAACCCAGGCTGGTTTCAACCACGTGGCCGGCATTCACCGCCCAGATGTACAAGCTCCAGTTCAGCGCGATCAGCAGACTGGACAGACCCAGCAGCCAAAACCGCCGTGGCGTTGCCCATACCTCCGTCAACCAGCCCCAGCCGCGCACGATGCTCAGCCCGCCAACCAGCAATACCGCGCTCCAGACGATGCGGTGGGCAATGATCAGGAACGACGGCACCTCCTTGAGCAGGTGCCAGTACAGCGGGAACAGCCCCCAGATGACGAAGGCCAGGGTGGTGGCCCACAGGCCGTTGCGGTGTTCGCTGTTGCTGTTCATGCGCGACGCAGCCTTGCAAGAGTGATGACCACGACGCCAGCCAGAATCACCGCCATCGCGCCGAGATCGGAAATGCTGAAGCGCTCATGCGCGATCCAAGCGCCCAAGGCCACGGCGATCACCGGATTGACGTAGGCATAGCTGCTGGCCAGTACCGGCCGCACGTTGTGCAGCAGCCACACATAAGCGGTGAAAGCGATGATCGAGCCGAATACGGTCAGGTAGCTCACCGACAACAGGCCCTGCAGGTTGGGCCAGGCGTTGATGCGCTCACCGCGCAGCAGGCCGGCGCAGACCAGGATCACGCCGCCGCAGAGCATCTGCCCGGCAGCGGTCATGAACGGCGATGGCAGGTCGCGGCCGCGCGACCAGATCGAACCGGCCGCCCAGCCCAACGGCGCAATCAGCAGCAGGATCAAGCCGGTGGGGGTCGCGGTCAGGCTGCTGCCGGCGTTGAGCCAGACCACGCCGACGAAGCCAACGGCGATGCCCAGCCATTCGCCGCCGGTAACCTTCTCACCCCGGATGGCCGAGAACAGCGCCATCCACAACGGCACCGAGGCCACCGCGACCGCCGCCAGACCGGAAGAGACGTCGCGTTCGGCCAACACCACCATGCCGTTGCCGAGGAACAGCAGACACAGGCCCATCACCGCCAGCGTCTTCCATTGCGCGCGGGTCGGCGCGGCCACACCGCGCCAGCGCAGCAAGGCGTACAGCACGCTGCCGGCAATTACAAAGCGCGTACCTGAAATCACCGTCAACGGTGGCAGGCCGCTTTCCAGTGCCAGATGGATGCCGAGATAGGTGGACCCCCACACCACGTAGACCAGGAACAAGGCCAGAACGACAAGGCCACCCCTGGGAGGAGCAGCCGGCGCGGATTCGGGGGAGGACATGAGGCGGTGCCACCATTCGGGGGAAAGTGGATTCTAGGCCACCCCGGCACGGAGATCAGTCTGAAAAACGGCATGCTGTATTCGCTTGGCAAGACTGACTACGTCATGCAGACGCCGGCTGCGGTAGGGTGAAGCCATTCGCCTGGCCCTGCTGCGTGCATCGCCCGGCCTTGGCCACCCCGCGAGGACACCGCCTGCATGAACACCCCCACCGCCGCCGCACCGGCAGCCTCCGATCGCGCCGCGCTGCGCCGTTCCATCTCCAACACCTTGAAGGGCTCGGCCGGCAACCTGGTGGAGTGGTACGACGTCTATGTCTACTCGGTGTTCGCGGTTTACTTTGAATCACAGTTCTTTTCGGCCGCCGACAAGAACTCCACCATCTATGTGTGGGCGATCTTCGCTGCCACCTTCCTGATGCGCCCGATCGGTGCCTGGTACTTCGGCCGCTTCGCCGACCGCTACGGTCGCCGCCGCGCCTTGACCGTGTCGGTGACGGTGATGGCGGCCTGCTCGTTCCTGATCGCGATCACCCCGACCGCCTCGCAGATTGGTGGCGCAGCGGCCTTGATCCTGCTGATCGCGCGGCTGGCGCAGGGCTTTGCCACCGGCGGTGAGTACGGCACCAGCGCCACCTACATGTCCGAAGCGGCCATCCCAGGCCGCCGCGGCTTCCTGTCGTCCTTCCACTACGTGACCCTGGTCGGCGGCCATGTGCTGGCCCAGCTGACCCTGCTGGCAATGCTGCTGTTGTGGGAAAAACCCGAAATCTCGGCCTGGGGTTGGCGCATCGCCTTCGGCATCGGCGGCATTGCCGCCATCGTGGTGTTCTGGCTGCGCCGCAGCATGGACGAGTCACTCAACCAGGACCAGATCGAGGCCGCGAAGGAAGGCCGCGCCAAGGCCTCCGGCTCCATGTACGAATTGTTCGTGCACCAGTGGCGGCCGTTACTGCTGTGCTTCCTGATCACCGCCGGTGGCACGGTCGCGTTCTACACCTATTCGGTGAACGGACCGAAGATGATCCAGAGCGCGTTTGCGGGCGATGACGTGATGACCGGTACGCTGATCAACCTCGGCGTGCTGACCTTCCTGATGCTGCTGCAGCCGGTTGGCGGTTGGTTGTCGGATAGGGTCGGACGCAAGAGCCTGCTGGTGTTCTTCGGCGTCGGCGGCGTGCTCTACAGCTGGTACATGATCACCGCGCTGCCGCAGCAGCATGATGCGTTCAGGGCATTCATGGTGCTGGCTGTTGGCTTTGTGATCCTGACGGGCTATACCTCGATCAACGCGGTGGTGAAGGCCGAATTGTTTCCCACACACGTGCGTGCGCTGGGTGTTGGCTTTGGCTATGCGATGGCCAATTCGCTGTTCGGCGGCACGGCACCGTTGTTGTACCAGGGCGCACTGAAGACCGGCCACGTGGATGCGTTCGCCATGTATGTGACTGCGGTGATCGCGGTGTCGCTGGTGGTCTATGTGTTCTTTCTGAAGAACAAGGGGCCGAACTGGCTGGATGGGACGCGCCAGTAATAGCTTCGGCTTTGGTGCTGGCTTTGGCTTTATGCCCGTATGCCGTCATTCCCGCGCAGGCGGGAATGACGGCATAAATGCGGAATTCGGAAAGCGGAAAACAAAGCGCAAAGAGCTGAAAAGCAGAACGCCGGCAGCATCAGCCAGCCGGCCTTCACATCACTCAGCGCCGGGCAGCATCGCTGGCTTCGCGCGCAGCCCTGAACTCCGCGCCCTTCTGCCATGTCGGCCAATGCCGGCTATTGGCCAATTCCAAACCCATGTCATAGACCAACAAGGTGTCGGCAGCCAGGCCGCGCGCATCCCACTGCGGCGTCCACGCATCGCAGGCCTGGTGGTAGCACTTGGCGAAGTAGGCATCACGCAGCGCGCGACCGGCGGCAACACCACCCTCCAGCTTGTCCAGGCCGGCGCCGACGGTGATCGCCGGTACACCCTTGCGCGCAAACGCAAAGTGATCGGCGCGGTAGAAGAAACCCGCTTCCAGATTGGGGTCCGGCGACCAGCGTCGGCCACGTGCCTGCGCCACGCGCTGCACATCGTTCTCCAGCGAGACGCGGCCATTGCCCCAGGTGGCGATATCCACCGTCTCGCCATCCGGGCTGAACATCTCGATGTTCAATACCGCCGCGGTGGTTTCCAGCGGTGCCAGCGGATGCGCGGCGTAATAGCTGGCACCGAGCAGGCCCTTCTCTTCGGCCGTCAATGCAATGAAGTACAACGAGCGCTGCGGACGCGGGCCGGCGGCGAACACCCGGCCCAGCTCCAGCACCGAGGCCACGCCGGTGGCGTTGTCGATGGCGCCGTGGCGCACGGTCTGGCCGTTTGCGTCCGGCTGGCCGATACCGAAGGCGTCCCAGTGGGCGGAGAAGATCACCGATTCCTGCGGATGGCTGCTGCCTTCCAGCTTGGCCACCACGTTGCGGCTCACCACGCGCTCGCGGTCCACCCAGAAGCTGGTGGAAAGCCGCGCATCACCCAGCGCCACGGGCTGGAAATCGGCGCGCATCGCCTTGCGTTTTTCGGTCTCGAAATCCAGCCCGGCGGCACTGAAGATGCGCTCGGCCAAAGCCCGCTGCATCCAGCCGCGTACCGGCGTATGTGCGGCCAGCGCGTCTTCCTTGCTGCGTTCGATATCGAACAGCGGCGAAGTGCCGGATGCCTTCACCGTCGCCCACGGATACGCGGCCGGCGCGGTCTCGTGCACGATCAGCACGCCTTCGGCGCCGCGACGTGCGGCTTCCTCGAACTTGTAGGTCCAGCGGCCGTAGTAGGTAACGGCCTTGCCGTCGAACGCACCCGGTGCATCGGCCTCGAAGTCGGCATCGTTGATCAGCACGACGGCGATCTTGCCGCTCAGGTCCAGACCCTTGTAATCGTCCCAATGCCGTTCCGGCGCGGAAATGCCGTAGCCGATGAATACCAGCGGCGTGTCCTGCTGGTCGACCACACCCAACGGGCTCAGGCTCTGCAAGGTGATGTCTTCACCGTTGACCAGCGGTTGGGCCTTGCCATTCAGCGACAGACTGGCAGCGACCTCACCGTTCACCGTCGCGCGTACCAGCGGCACTTCCTGCACCCAACTGCCGTCCTTGCCGCCCGGCTGCAGGCCAGCCTTGCGGAATTCCTCGACCAGATAGTCGATGGTGCGCTGTTCGCCCTTGCTTGCCGGCGCCCGGCCCTCGAACTCGTCGGAGGCAAGAATGCGCACATGCCGCGACAACGCTTCCGGGTCGATGCCACCGCCAGGCAGGTCATTGGCCGCAGATGCGACGCCGCCGACAAACAGGCAGGAAGAAAGCAGCAGGATGCGCATCGGATTCAAGGCAACTACCAACGACAGAATGAATGGCAAATTCTAACCGGCATTGCCTTGTAGGAGCGGCGTAAGCCGCGAAGCCAGGAATCCGGCAGATTGCAGGCCAATCCGTAATTCCGGCAATGGCGGCTTCGCGGCGTACGCCGCGCCAACATTTACCTGCTGCTTTCCCGGGAAAGCCACAGCCGAGCAGGGCTCGGCACTACCGGAAACCTGCCGGCCTTCAGCGTTTTTCGCGGTCCAGCCAGCAGGCCAGGCCTTGAGCGTTGAGTTCGATATCCATGGCCAGCACACGCAGTACTTCCGAGGCGTCCAGCGGGCTGCCCTGCAGCCGCAATCGCGCTACATACAACGCGCCCAGTGCATCCACCAGCAGGCGGTGTCGCTGCGGCTCGCCCTTGCAACGCAATGCAATGGCCACCATCGCGTCGATCTGCTCATGCAGTTCCTTCGCCAACCGCGCCGTGCCTTCCACGCGACCGTAGTGAGTCAGATACATGGCCTCGGGCGCCTCGCGCATCAGCCGTTCGATCGAGGCATGCATCGCCTCCGGCTCGAACTGCACCGGCGAGGAGGTTGGGATGATGAAAGCGCCAGCGGCATGATCCAGCTCGCGGTAGGACAGGCCGAAGGTATCGCCGGTGAACCAGCTGCGGCTGGCCGCATCCCAGACGCAGAAATGGTGGCGTGCATGTCCCGGCGTATCCACGCAGACCAGCACGCGGCCGGCCAGCGAAACACGATGCCCGTCCTCGGCCACCACCACCCGTTCGGCGGGCACCGGCACGATCTCACCGTAACTGCGTGCCATCTCGTCCTGCCCATACACCGCGGTGGCACCGGCAATCAGCCGGGCCGGATCAATCATGTGCTGGGCGCCGCGCGGGTGCACCACCAGCCTGGCATTGGGCAGCTGCTGCATCAGTGCGCCGGTGCCGCCAGCGTGGTCCAGATGCACATGGGTGAGGATCAACCAGTCGATGTCGGCCGGTTGCAGGCCTGCCTGCGCGATGCAGGCCAGCAGATGAGGCTGCGAATGGGTGGTGCCACAATCAACGAACGCGCCGCGCCCGTCCTGCACGATCAGATAGGCCGCATCGAAGTGATCGCGCTGGAACGCGGTATCGATGGTGTGGATGCCATGGGCAAGGGACATGCAAGGACTCCGGCAGATACTGGCTTCGATCCTGCCAGCCCCCACCGCGCCACTCAACCCGGACTTTTGTCGCAGCCGCGTCGGCCTAGGGCTGCAGTACGCGTGGGCGCAGCAGCAGCGCCAGCACCATCACCGCCAGGAAGCCGCCATAGGCATACAGCACTGCCAGGATCTGCTTCCACAGCCCCTCGGCAACCTCGGCCGCACCCACCTGATAGCCCCACAACATGAAGCCAATGCTGGCCACCAAGGCCAGCACCAGCATGGCTGCATCGAATACCGTGCGCCTGCGGCTACGCGGCTGGCGTGGAAACCACCAGTACAGCGCCCCCATCACGCAGAACCAGGGGAGAAACAACAACAACGACAACCAGGCCATCGACGTGCTCCTCCCCAGGGGATCATTCCTTTGCCGCAGCCTCGCGCAGTTCGCGCAATGCCGCCAGCACCGGCTCTACTTCCGTTTCAACCTTGAACAACTCGCTCTGCAGCGCATCGCCCTGCTCGGCCTGCTTGAGCACGGCGATCAGCTGGCCGGCATCGCGCGGCGAATCAAAGCCTTCGCTCTGGATCAGCAGTTCGCCTTCGCCATCGAGCAGCTTGAAGTAGAAGCGGCCGTCCTTTTCGCGGTACTGCTTGAACAGCGGCAACGCCGCCTTGGCAGCGACTTCGGCCTTGGGCTTGTCGCCGGCAGCGGACAGGTCGCGCAGGCCGACGGCATGGCGCAGTTCCTTCAGCAACGGAATGGCGAACTGCTCGCGCAGCTGCTGGCCACGCTTGCGCAGGATGGCTTCGATCTTTTCGGGTTCTGCCATCAGTGCGTTGTAGCGCTCGCGCAGCGGCGACAGCTCGGCGTCGATACGCTCGAACAGCTGCTGCTTGGCATCGCCCCAGCTGATGCCCTCGGCGAAGGCCTTGGCAAAACCAGCGGTCTGCTCCGGGCTGGCGAAGGCCTGGTACATCTGAAACAGCGCCGAGCCTTCGGTGTCCTTGGGCTCGCCGGGCATGCGCGAATCGGTGAGGATCGAGAACACCAGCTTCTTCAGCTCTTCGCGCGGTACGAACAGCGGGATGGTGTTGCTGTAGCTCTTGCTCATCTTGCGGCCGTCCAGGCCGGCCAGGGTGGCCACCTGTTCGTCGATGATCACTTCCGGCAGGGCGAAGTATTCCTTGCCGTACACATGGTTGAAGCGCTGGGCGAAATCACGCGCCATTTCGATGTGCTGGATCTGGTCACGACCCACCGGCACCTTGTTGGCGTTGAAGATCAGGATGTCGGCGGCCATCAGCACCGGGTACATGAACAGGCCGGCGCTGACGCCTGCATCGTCGTCCAGCTGCTCCTCGCGGTTCTTGTCCACCGCGGCCTTGTAGGCGTGGGCGCGGTTGAGGATGCCCTTGCTGGCAACAACAGTGAGGAACCACATCAGCTCGGTGGTTTCCGGGATGTCGCTCTGCCGGTAGAACCACACCTTGTCCGGGTCCAGGCCGCAGGCCAGCCAGCTGGCCGCGATCTCCAGGGTCGAACGCTGGGTGCGCTCGGGCTCCTGCGCCTTGATCAGGCTGTGCAGGTCGGCCAGGAAGAAGAAGCTCTCGATATCCGAGGCGCGACTGGCGGCAATGGCCGGGCGGATCGCGCCGACGTAGTTGCCGAGGTGGGGAGTGCCGGAGGGGGTAATGCCGGTAAGGACGCGGGTAGTCATGTAAACCAAGCTGACGAGCGGATGAACCGGGCCAGTGTAACCGCCCGCAGCTGTCCCCGCCTTCAACCCCGTTGCCCGCGCCCGGCCGTTCAAGGCCACGTACCCCGCCCAGGAGCCAGCGCCATGTACCGTTTGATTGCCAGTGTGTTGTCGGTTGTCGCCCTTTGCGGGTTCAGCCCGGTCCGGCCGGCCGATGAGGGCCCGGTGCTGCTGTCGGTGATCGACCGCGACCGCGATACCGAGCTGGAAACCCATGCCCACCGTGGCCAGCAATGGGTGGCCGGCGAGCCGGGCCACCGTTACAGCGTGCGCATGGAAAACCGCAGCGGCCAGCGCGTACTGGTGGTGCTGTCGGTGGATGGAGTCAACGCGATCACCGGCCAGACCGCCTCGGCCAGCCAGTCCGGCTATGTGCTGGAGCCCTGGCAGAGCAGCGAGATCACCGGTTGGCGCAAATCCAACGCCGAAGTCGCGCAGTTCGTGTTCACCCGCTCCAGTGACAGCTACGCCAGCCGCACCGGCCGCCCGGCCAATGTGGGGGTGATCGGCATCGCGGTATTCAACGAGGCACGCCGGCCGGTTTACGACGTGCGTCCATTGCCGATGCCACGGCCGTCGCCGCGCCCGATGCCGCAGTACGAAGACCGCGCCGAGGCCAGCGCAAACGCCAGTGGGCGTGCGGCCGAAGCCGCTGCGCCCAGCGCGATGGCCAAGAGCGAATCGCGGCAGCGGCTGGGCACCGGCCATGGCGAGCGCGAGTGGTCCAGTTCGTCGTTGACCAACTTCGAACGTGCCAGCCGCACGCCGGTGCAGGTCAGCGAAATCCGTTACGACTCGCGCCAGCGCTTGGTTGCCATGGGTATCCTGCCGCGCGGTTACCCGCGGGTGGATAACTCGCCACAGGCGTTCCCGAGCGGCTTCGTGCCGGATCCGCCGGCACGTGGGCGCTGATTTCGCAGGTCGCTGAGCAGCAGCCGCCTGTCGGGATCTGGGTTTGTTTTTGTGGGAGCGGCATAAGCCGCGAAGCTGACATTGCCAAAGCACGTGCCAGATGTGCCATCTGATGATGCCCCTAGCTTCGCGGCTTACGCCGCTCCCACAGCAGCCCGCCCGGGGACACATCTGAAACAAACAAAGGGCCGCTTTCGCGGCCCTTTGTTATTGATCCTTCACCATTGCTCAAGCGATGTTGATCAACGGTAGTCCGGATACTCGTCGTGCAGGGTTTTCTGGAAATCGCGCACCTCGGTTTCAGCGCGGTCCTTGGCCCAGCCATAACGCTCCTGCAGGCGCCCGGCCAGATATTCGGCGTTGCCTTCGGCAACCTTCATGTCGTCATCGGTGATGTCACCCCACTTGGCCTGTACCTTGCCTTTGAGCTGGGTCCACTTGCCGGAAATAATGTCTTTGTTCATTACGCTGCTCCTTGTGGGATACGCGGTTGATTCGCGTGGGGCCATCTTGTGGGAGCAGGTGTTGGCACAGGGTCCACACCGCGTTGTGGGGCACTGATGTCCGTGAATGACGATTCAGGCTGACGATGCAGCAAGCGCAATAAAGCGCAGACAAGAAGAAGGCCGGCAATGCCGGCCTTCTTCATTCATCGGGTGGACGCGGCAGGGTCAATGGCCCTTGGCAGCGCCTTCAACCTTCTCACCAGCCTTCTGCACATCCTTACCAGCGCCGGCGACGGTATTGCAGCCAGACAGCACCGCGACCGAGAACAGCGACAACAACATCAGGGCGACCAAACGCTTCATGTGTTTCTCCTGTGGTGGTTTCATCGATGCGATCCATGGGACCGCGTGTTCATCAGCACTTGCCGTCGTTACAGTCCTTGGCCTTGTCTTCGACCTTCTCACCCGCCTTCTGCATGTCCTTGCCGGCGCCCGCGACGGTGTTGCAGCCACTGAGCATGCCAATCGAGAACGCGCCCACCAGGGCCAGCATCATCACTCGCTTCATCATCTTGTCTCCTCCCTTGAATTCGGCTGCCGTGGCCGATGACCGGCGGCAGACACTCCGCGTGTGAAGACGAATCTGGCGGCTGGCCCGTGTGCTCCGCGTGAAGTCGCGCAGCACTCGTTCAGTGATGTCGGTTGAACGTTAATCCCGCATCAGCGTGGATTTGCCGAACAGGCTCTCCACCAGGTCTACGGCCAACTCGGCGGTGCGGTTCTGATGATCCAGTAGCGGATTCAGCTCGACGATATCCAGCGAGCCCATCAAACCGGTGTCGGCAATCATCTCCATCACCAGCTGCGCTTCGCGGTAATTGACGCCACCCGGCACGGTGGTGCCGACGCCCGGTGCAATGCTGGGGTCGAGGAAATCCACGTCGAAACTGACATGCAGGTGGGTGTTGGCGTCGACTCCGTGCAGCGCCGCTTCAACCGTGCGCTTCATGCCGGCTTCGTCGATATGGCGCATGTCGTACACATCTACCCGGTGCTGCTTGATCAGCCGCTTCTCTTCCGGATCGACCGAGCGGATGCCGATCTGGTGGACCTGCCACGGCGCGATTGCCGGGGCGCTGCCACCCAGGTGGGTCAGGCCTTCAGGGCCCAGCCCGCACAGGCAGGCCACCGGCATACCGTGGATATTGCCCGACGGGGTGACATCGGAGGTGTTGAAATCGGAGTGCGCGTCCAGCCACAGCACCCGTAACTGTTTGCCCTGTTCGCGGCACCAGCGCGCCACGGCGGTGATCGAGCCCACGCCCAGGCAATGGTCGCCACCGAGCATGATCGGCAGGCGTCCTTCGCTCAGCTCGGCGTAAGTTGCCTCCATCAGCGCGTGGTTCCAGGCCACCACTTCATCCAGATGACGATAGCCCTGCACCGGGCCGGTCCACGGATTGCGCGGGCCATCGAGGTTGCCGACATCGCGCACGTCCACACCGCGGTCAGCCAAGGCTTCGGGCAGACCTGCAATGCGCAGCGCCTCCGGGCCAAGCCGTGCACCGCGCGCACCGGCACCAACATCAGTGGGCACGCCAATCAGCGACACCGGACGAAAACCAGTCATACCACCTCCGTTGCAAATGAAAGCAGTTTAGCGATCTGCCGCACAAAGGCCTTGCGGCAGCGCGTCAAACCAGCGCCCCGGCGCCGCGTTGCGACACCCGCGGCGGGCGTCACGGCAAGCTTACGCCCGGAACATGTCAGTCATCTGCGCCAGCCTGTTCAGCTGCGCAACGCCAGCCCGGCGATCATGGCGTGGGGCCTTTGGGGTCCCAATCGGCGGGAGGCACGATCTTCGGCAACTCCGGGTCGGCGATGTAGTTGGGCGACATGATCTGCACCCCGGCGGCGTTGAACGCGTCCTGGATGTTGGCATGCAGCTCACTGCGTATCTGCGCGCGCAGCGGCAACTGCACGATATGCACGCGCAGTACATAGGCCACATAGAAATCATTGAGCGCGGTCTGCAACACATGTGCGGCCGGCGTGCTCTGCACATGCGCGGTCTTGCCGGCGGCATCCAGCAACAGGCGATGCACCTGCCGCCACGGCGTGTCATAGCCGATGGTGACGCTGGTCTCCAGCCACATGCCTGCCGCTTGTGGGTCACGTGAGTAGTTCAGCAGCTTGCCGCTGAGCACATGCATGTTGGGGATGCTGGCTTCCACTCCGGTGATGGTGCGGATACGCGTGGTGAACAAGCCGATGTGGACAACCTGGCCTTCCACATCGGCGACGTTGACCAGATCGCCCACCGACATCGTCCGCGCGTAGAGCAAGGTAAAGCCCGCTGCGGCCTGGCCGACCACGCTGGATCCGCCCAGCGAGATCATCACCCCCAGCAGCACGCTCAGGCCCTTGAACGCATCACTGCTGGAGCCCGGCAGATACGGATAGGCCATCGCCAGCGCGAACAGCCAGATGCCGCCAACCGTCAACTTGCGGGTCGGCTCGGCCAGCTGCCGGTCAATGCCGAACAGCTTGAAGCGGCCGTTCTGCACGCCACGGAACAGCATGCCGACAATCTGGCTGCACAGCCGCGCCAACAGGAAAATGATCACCGCCGTGACCAGCCCGGGAATTGCAGCCACCGCCGCCAACAGCCACAGCTTGGCCTGGCCGGCGAGCCACAAGGTCATCGCCGTGGCCCAGGGCTGGGTGTAATCGAACTGACGGAAGATGTAGCGCAGCCACTCTTCGGCCAGCACCAACACCGCAACCAGCAGCACCGCCCGCGACAGCCAATCAGCCACCGCATTGGCGCCGGTGAGCATCTGCCGCAGCGGAGCGCTGCGCAATGTGCCGGCCTTTTCGCCCACCCAGGCCAGCATCGCCGCGCGCAGCCTGCGCGCGCCCCATGCAATCAACCAGATCAGCGCCACCGCCAGCAGGGTTGCGGCCAGGCTGTGCATCACCCCACGCAATACCCGTCCCGGTGCGCGCTCACGCTCGGCCGCTGCCACCGCGTCACCGAGCTGGCGCTGCACCTCATCGCGCACCTGCGCCATGCTCTGGCCATGCGCGCTGTCCACGTCCTGCGGGGTGATCATGGTGACCACTTCACCGCCCAGCAGCAGGATGGTGCCGTCGAGCGTGTCCTTGAAACTGATCCCAGGCAGGCCGGGCTCATCGACAATCCGCTTGATGTTGAACTCGGCAACCTCGGCCCGTTGCAACGGCGAGCGGCCCATGAAAGCAGCGCGGAAGCTGAGGATGTCGCGGTTGTAATAGCGCACCATGGCCGGGACCGGCCCTTCAACCTGGGCCGCTTCATTCGCGGCTACCGCCGTGGTGGGAAAGGCCAGCCCGGCCAGCGCCGCAAGCGTGACTACCAGCGCTAGCAAGGCGAACCGGCGTCCCACCGACCAGACTTCGACGCGGCTTCGGAACATCATTGCGCTTCCCCGCAGGTGACTGCCCGGTGCAGTGTTGCCGCAAAGGCATGGCGAATGGAAGCCCGCGAATGGGCCCACCGCCGTCAGCGGCCCATCCTCAGAGCTTGATCACCTGGCCCAGTATCAACAAACCCGGCAACCAGCCAGTAAATACCCCGCACAACACGGTGAACCCGGCCACTGGCTTCTGGATGTTCCGAGCCAAGCCCAGCAGCAGAAAATAGCTGAACCATAGAGCCGTCCATGCGCTCCAGTTGAGCGCATTCCATAGCCCGAACGCGCCATCCAGCGCAGTAAACGCTCGCACCGCTTCGGTAGCGGCAGTAATGCTGACGAACAGACAGAACCAGCCCAGCCCCCTGCCGTCGTTGCCCATCAACTGGTTGGCCGCCACCCACAGATAGGTAAAGGCGAACAGCAAGGTGAAGGCGCCGCTTTTTACATCGGCGAGGACGAAGATCGTATACAAGGCCACCAGCAAGCTCAGGCCACCTACCAGGCTATTGATGACCGCCACCTCCTTGCCACTGATACGGTCCATCAGCCACACGCCGTTTACAAACAGAACCGCACCCACGTAGAGCAATATCAGCCCAAGCATCATGATCAACTCCCGCTGCCTTCAGGACGGTTCTCCGCCGGTCTTTTTGCTTTCACCACGTCTTGCGCAATCTTCTGGATCGACTCACGCTGCTTCATTGCTTCCTGCGACAACCATGCGTGGGCCTGACTTTCCTCCCAGCCATGGCGGCTCATCAGCATCACCTTGGCGCGGTTGATATCCGCTTGGCCGGCGAGTTTTTCCTGCAGCTGGGTATTCTTCTGTTTCAGCTTCAGCAGTTCGCCACTGACTCGGCGTGCGGAAACCAGCGATGGCAGCACGCGATGCGCATCCAATGGCAGGATGATCACGCCGTGGCACTCCAGTTCGATGATCTGCGAGAGCACCGCCGGGCTCTCGTACTCAACCAGGGCCAATACCGTGGTACTAGGTTGACCGCTGGCAATCAGCGCACTGATGTCTTCATGGTGCCTGTTCTGGAAGATGCCGGTGAAGATGACATCCACAGCCACATCGAAGCGCTTGGGCGGTGGCCAACAGTTACGCACCGAGCAGCCGATGCGGATCAGCTGCAACACCAGCGTGTCGCTCACTTCAGACGGCGGAATGAGCACCATCACCTGCAGCTCGCGCAAGCTCGCCAGGATGGTGGAGGCACTCATGCCGGCACACTCCCACCCATGCTGGTCGACCAGTCGTCCAGGTTGTGAACCACAACATAGGGGTCCGGGCGGATCGGCTCCGGCGATTGCCACTTGACCTGGAAGATGCCGCTGCTGTCTATCTCGGCAATGCGCGCGGCAAGGTGACTGTGATTGTTCTGCGGCTCCACCCATACCTCGCCCTGGGGCGCCGAAATCCGCAACCCATACAGCTGCGGCTGTACGTCTTCCACACGCCAGCTGCGCGCTTTCTGCATGGCACGGCCAAGCATCAACGTCTGGGTGTAGGCCGCCTCGGCCCATGCGGTAATACTTACACCCGGCGGAAACGATGCCTGGCAAGCGCTCACGAACTTTCGGTTCTCCGCCGTATCGATGCTGGAGAAATAGGGCGCTACCACCACGTGCCCTTCAGCCACTTCCGCACCCATTCTGGCCACTTCGGCCTCGCTGGTGGTCAGGCTGGCGATGGGTGGCCGGGGTGCATCCCCGTAGCGTCGCGCCATGGCCCGGTACAGTGCCGCGGTGCCGATACCAACGACCGTCGAGAAAACGACGTCGGCCCTGGCCCTGGCAATGCGCTCAACTGCATGGGCAAGGTCCTCGTCGGAGGGATACAGGGGAATGTAGATCTCCTCCAGCACCTTGCCACCATGCTGCCGATAGAGATGGCGCATGACATGATTGCTTTCGCGCGGATAGATGTAGTCCGAGCCTATGAACACCACCCGCTCGCCGTAATGGCGGATCAGGTACGCCGCCAACGGCGCGCTGTTCTGGTTGGGCGCCGGGCCGCCGTAGATGATGTTTGGCGAGTACTCAAAACCTTCGTACGGCGTTGGAAAGCACAGCAGCGCGTCCATGCGCTCCACCACCGGCATCACCGCTTTGCGCGTATGCGACATGTAGCAGCCCACCAACATCTGCAGCCCGTGGTTGCGGATGAGGTCCTCGGCATATAGCCGGTAGCGGTCTGGATCTCCGCCCGGATCACGCGAAAGCACCTGGATGGCACGCCCTTCGACGCCGCCTTCGCGATTGAGCTGATCGACCGCCAGCAGCGCGCCATGCCGTTGGGAGCGCTCGATATCGGCCGTCACGCCGGTCTCGGAGAACAGAAGCCCCAAGCTTGGCTGGTCGCGGTTTGTTGCCATGCTGCCCTGCTCCCGGTTTGGCGTCGCTCAGCGGCGCAGAAAGTGGACCTCGCCGTGCTCGAGCACGGCGAGGTAGACGATGTTCGCAGTTGCCGCTGCCCCGGCATGGTGATCAATAAGATAACCGGCCAGCGGCACCTCCAGATGCTGGCGCATGCTGCGCCGAAGCGCACGCGCGCCGAACTGCCTGTCGAAGCCATTGGCGATGACCCTGGCCAGCACCGGCGGCGTCACTTCCAACGTGCAGCCATGCTTCTGCAGACGTCGATTGAGCCGTTTGACTTCAAGCGCAGCCAGCTGCTCGGCAACACCCTGCTCTATCCAATTGAAGGTGATGACCTTGTCGATCCGGTTGATGAACTCAGGTGCGAATGCCTTAAGCAACCGGGCGCGCACCAGACCGTCCACGGCGCGTTGACGCGATGCCGCCGTCGCTCCGCGGATGAGACCCCGCCAACCTGTGCGGCGTTGGTCGTAGCGCTGGATTTCGTGCGCGGCAAGATTGCTGGTCATGAAGATCAAGGTGTTGCGGAAACTGTAGGTACGCTCGCCGGACGCCACCGTCAACATCCCGTTGTCGAGCACGTTCAGCAGCGTCTGCACTACCTGCGGGCTGGCCTTTTCCAGTTCGTCGAACAGCATGATTCCGGGGCGACCAACGCTGCCCTCCAGCTTTTCCTGGTCCAGCAGTGTGGTGCCTTCCTTGGCGCCGACGTAGCCAGGAGGCGCACCTGTCAGCGCGGCGGCGTAATGCTCCTGCGACAAGGTATTCATATCTACCCTGCAGAACGCATCGGCATCGCCGTGCAATGCACGTGCCAGCGCCCGCACGATTTCGGTCTTGCCCACACCGGTTGGCCCCAGAAACAACGCAGTGAACAGGGGGCGGCGTGGATCGGTGATATCCGCACGCACCACTTTGAGCATGTCCTCGACCGACTGCAGTGCTGCGTCCTGGCCCAATATCTCGCTGCGCAGGCTGGCCATGATGACGCCGATATCGAAGCGATACCGGCTCTCCAGCGAACTGTTTACGCACAGATGCGCTTGGACAAGTCCGTCCGGCGCCCTGTTCTCAACGGAAAGCACCCCGTCCAGCGCGCGTTTGCGCTGTGTCTGCTCCAGCATGTCGGTTAGAAACGGCATTGCGGTCACTCCTTGTGCGATTGCAGGACGAAGCACAACTGCGCTGTTGTCGGTCGCCATCCCGCAACAGCGCATCACGCGTGTTCTCGCTGGCTTCAGGCCTCTTTTTCCTTGGCTTCGTACGGCAAGCGCCCAACCGGGCATTGCGCCACGCCCACCGTGGACCGGGTCATCTTCTCGACGTTCTCCCTGGCTTGCTCCGCATCGTTGACCCAGGTCTTGTAGAACTCGAACGGGCACTCGGCCAAGCCCTTGTCGCCCTCACCGGAATTCCGCAACCCGGTGTAACCACGGTGCAGCAGCTTGAACAGATGGTTCTGGGATTGGTCATTGGCACGCGCATCGCGGATCTGCGATACCGACAACTGCGCGTACTGGATGCCCATTTCCTCCTCACCGCACTCGCCCAGCGTACGGCCATCGAAGCCGATGATCGCGGAGTGCCCGAAGTAGGAATACACCCCGTCGAAACCTGCCGCGTTGGCCACGGCAACGTAGCTGTTGTTCGCCCAGGCCATGGCCTTGGCCATCAGCACCTGCTGCTCTTTTGCTGGATACATATAGCCCTGGCAGCGCACGATCAGCTCGGCACCCTTCATCGCACAATCACGCCAGATCTCGGGGTAGTTGCCGTCGTCGCAGATGATCATGCTGATCTTCATGCCCTTCGGGCCGTCACTGACATACGTCTGGCCGCCCGGATACCAGCCTTCGATCGGGCACCACGGGATGATCTTGCGGTATTTCTGCACGATCTCGCCCTTGTTGTTGATCAGCACAAGGGTGTTGTACGGCGCCTTGTTCGGGTGCTCCTCATGACGCTCACCGGTAAGCGAGAACACGCCCCAGGTGTTGGCCTTGCGACAGGCGCTGGCAAGCAGCTCTGTCTCCACTCCCGGTGCGGACACCGCGGTTTCCATCATTTCCGCAGGGTCGTACATGATTCCCTGCAGGCTGTATTCCGGAAAGATCACCAGGTCCATGCCAGGCAGGCCCTGTTTCATGCCAACAACGATGTCGGCAATCTTCTGGGCATTGGCCAACACTTCTGCACGCGTGTGCAGCCGCGGCATCTTGTAGTTGACTACCGCCACGCCAACTGTGTCATCACTGCTGGAAATATCACCATGACGCATGATTTGCCTCTCCCGATAGATTTTTTTTGGACAAAAAAAGGCCCTCCCGGAGAATTCCGGGAGAGCCCATTTGCTCTTGTTACTCGATCTGGTTGGCACATCCGCATCGACGTTGATGCAGTTGTGCCTGGTTCGGCAAAGATATAACCGGAAAAAAAACACTGTCAAGTGCACTACGACGTAAGGATTCCACATGGCAGATCCTGCACATGACGCTGAATTGGGATAAGCCCGCGTTACACGGATAAAACACTGGATGCACGCAGCAGCCAGGCCCGTCTACAGAGCACGGTGGACGAGGATGGCCAGAACGACGGCGTTGCGCTGCAACACCGCATTTTATTTTTCCGGCAATCGCCGCCCAAGGTTCCGCGCCCTGTCACCGACGTTGACATTGATCAGCACAGCCGGCTTCCAGTGGGCGGATACTCTCGCCGTGAACACCACTCCCACACGCCTGCCCATCCTCAACGCGCCGCACCGGCTGCTGTTCTTCATCGGCGTGGCCAATCTCGGGCTGGCGATGGGCTGGTGGGCGCTGTGGCTGGGTGGGTTGCAACTGGGCAAACCCCTGCCCGCGCCCGCCTTGCCGGCGGCCTGGCTGCACGGGTTATGGATGCAGTACCTGGTGCTGCCGAGTTTCATTTTCGGTTTCCTGTTGACTGTTTTCCCACGCTGGATGGGATTGCCGGCGCTGCCGCGCTGGCAGTACGCCGGTGTTGGTGGCGGACTGTTCGGGGCGCAGCTAGCGCTGCTGGCAGCCAGCGTCGGTTGGTCAGCTGGGCTGCGGCTTGGGCTGTTGCTGGCCATCCTTGGCTGGGGCTTCGGTGTGTGGGTTCTGGGCCGCTTGCTGCTGCAGGAGCGCGGGCGCACCTGGCACGCCCTGTCGTGCTGGTCTGGCTTGCTGGTGGGTTGGCTTGGCCTGCTGGCTTTTGCCGCCGCTGCTGTTGGTGGCGATATCCGCTGGCACGCCCTCAGCGTTTCGATCGGCAGCTTTGGCTTGCTGCTGCCGGTCTACGCCAGCGTTGCCCACCGCATGTTCCCCTTCTTCGCTGGCAACGTGGTGCCGGGCTATCAGGCGTGGCGGCCACCGCAATGGCTGGCGATCCTGTGGGGGCTGTGCCTGCTGCATCTGGCCGGTGAAAACCTGCAGCAGCCCCTGGCAACGCTGCTGGCCGATACCGGTTTGCTGCTGCTGTCACTGTACACGCTGTGGCGCTGGTGGCCGCGTGGCCCCAAGCCGGCCTTGCTGGCGGTGCTGTTCTACGGGCTGGCGTGGTGGCCGCTGGCGATGCTGCTGTACCTGCTGCAGGACATCGCCGCGCTTGCCGGGCAGCCTGGCTGGCTGGAACGCGCACCGCTGCACGCCTTGGCGATTGGTCTGTTCGGGAGCCTGCTGGTGGCGATGGTCACACGCGTCACCCAAGGCCATTCGGGCCGTGCGCTGGTGATGCCGCTGGTGGCCTGGATCGCCCTGCTCGGCCTGCAGCTGGTAGCAGTACTGCGCATCCTCGCGCCGCTGCTGGACGATCCCTGGCGCTGGCACGCCGTGGCAGCTGCCGGTTGGTTGCTGGTGCTCGCGCCATGGCTGCTGCGGCTGGCGTGGATCTACTGCCGCCCGCGCGCGGATGGAAAGCCGGACTGAGCAAGCCCGTCAGCACATACCGCATGCGCTGCGTGATGCAGAAGACGCGGCGCTGCTCAGACCTGCACGCGGCCGTCGGCCAGATGCACCACCTGCTGGCCGAACATGTCCACGTCTTCCGGGTCATGACTGATCAGCAGCAGCGGGATGCCGGTCTGGTCCAACACGGTTTCCAGTTCCTGGCGCAGATGCGCGCGCAACGCGTGGTCGAGCGCCGCGAACGGCTCATCCAGCAGCAAGGCCTGCGGTTGGGTCACCAATGCCCGCGCCAAGGCGGTGCGCTGACGCTGGCCGCCGGATATCTGCGCCGGCAGGAGATCACCGATGTGATCGATGCGGAACGCCTGCAGCCATTGTTCCACCGCATCGATGCGGCGACCGCGTGGCGGATTCAACAGACCTCGCTGCAGGCCGAAGCCTACGTTCTGCCGCACCGTGAGGTGTGGGAACAAGGCGTAGTCCTGGAACACATAACCGATGCGACGGCGCTGCGGCGAAAGGTTGATGCCTGCGCCCGCGTCAAACAAGGGCTGGCCGTGCATCCGGATCACCCCGGTATCCGGCCGCAGCAGTCCGGCCACCGCCTTGAGGGTAAGACTCTTGCCGGCGCCGGACGGGCCGAACAACACCACGTTCGGCTGCGTGCAACGCAGTGCCGGCTGCAGCTGGAACTGCTGGCCAGCCGCCTGCAACTGGCGTTGGATGTCCAGCTCAAGCCACATGCCGCGCCCCTTCCTGTCGCCGCCCTACCAACCGCGCGGCGAGCAGCAGCACGCTGATGCAGACCAGCGAGGACAGCAGTACCAGGGCATTGGCGCGGCCATCGTTGCCGGCCTGCACCGCTTCGTAGATGGCGATGGACAAGGTCTGGGTGCGCCCGGGAATGCTGCCGGCGACCATGATGGTGGCGCCGAACTCACCCATCGCACGCGCGAACGCCAACAGCAGGCCGGCCAGAATGCCGCGCCATGCCAGCGGCAAGGTCACCCGGAAAAACAGCGCCCACTCGGACACCCCCAAGGTGCGCGCCGCCTGTTCCAGCTGCCCATCCACATCCTCGAACGCGGCCCGCGCCGGCTTGAACACCAAGGGGAACGAGGCCACCGCCGCCGCAATCACCGCCGCCTGCCAGGTAAACACCAGGTTGATGCCGAAGCTGCTCTCCAACCAGCGCCCGAGCGGGCCATTGCTGCCGATCAACACCAGCAGGTAATAGCCGAGCACGGTGGGCGGCAACACCATCGGCAGGGTGAACACTGTGTCCAGCAGTTCACGGCCGGGAAAGCGTCGGCGCGCCAGCAAGGCACCCAGGCCAACGCCGAGCACGAGGTTGATCGCGGTCGCCCAGCCGGCCACCTTCAGCGACAACCACAACGCGCTCCAGTCCAGATCCACCATCAGGGGCTGCCGAAACCGTGCCTGTGCAGAATGGCCTGGCCCGGCGCCGAGCGCACGAAGGCGATGAAGCGCTTGGCCTCAGCGGCATTGCGGCTGGTCTTCACCATCGCCAGCGGATAACTGATACCGCCGGCAACCGGCACCTGGAAGGCGCGCTGCACGCGATCACTCATTGCCTGCACATCGGTGGCATAGACGAAACCAGCGTCCACTTCGCCACGTGCCACGTAGTCCAGCGACTGGCGCACGTTCTGGGTGCTGATCAGCTTGGCCTGCAGCGCCGGCCACAGACCAGCCTGCTGCAGCACGCCGCGTGCATAGCGGCCTACCGGCACGCTGTCCGGGTTGCCGATGGCGACACGCTTCACGTCCGCAGCCGCCAACGCTGCCAAGTTGGCCGGCTTGCGTGCTGCGTTCGGCGGCACCACTACCCACAGGCTGTTCTGTGCGAACACATGCTGGGTGGAAGGATCGATAAGTCCCCCGGTCTGCGCCTGCGTCATCGTCGCCTGGTCGGCGGAGGCCAGCACATCGACGGGCGCGCCACGGGCGATCTGCTGCAGCAAGGTACCGGAGGCGGCGAAGTTCAAATCAACCTTCGTGCCCGGGTTGGCCTTCTCATACGCAGCGGAAATTTCACGAAAGCTCTCGGTCAGGCTGGAGGCGGCCGAGACCGTCAGCTCAGCCGCGCTGGCCGGTAGTGCGGCGGCCAGCAACAACAACGCCCACAGCTTGTTCATGCATGCATCCTCGGTTGGGCATCATTCGCTTGTGTCATCGGTGGCCGCCATCAGCGCCAAGCGCTCAGGTTGCAGCAGGATGATCTCGCGCTGCTTCACTGCGATGACTTCCTCATCGCTCAGCCGGCGCAACACCCGGCTGGCGGTTTCCGGTGCCATGCGCAGGTAGTTGGCAATCTCGGTGCGGGTCATGGTCAGGTTGAAGCGATTGGCCGAGAAGCCGCGTCGCGCATAGCGGTTGGAGATATCCAACAGGAACGCCGCCATGCGCTCCTCGGTACGGTAGTTGGCCGCCAGCAGCGCCGCCTTGCCGATCTCGGCGCTGAGCAGGCTGAACAACTTGGCCTGCAGCCCCGGCATGCGGCTGGCCAGCAGGCTGATGCGCGGAAACGAAATGCGGCATAGATGCACGGTATCCAGCGCCACTGCATTGCAGGGATAGCGCGAGCCGTGGATGGCGTTCAAACCGATGACCTCGCCGGGCAGGGCGAAACCCAGCACCTGCTCGTTGCCGAGGCTGTCGTCGACGAACGTCTTGACCATGCCGGCACGCACAGCGGCGATCGAGTCGAACGGCTCACCGGCGCGGAAGATGTAGTCGCCCGCATGGTAGGGGCCAACGTGATCGACCATCACGTGCAGCTCGTTCAGCGCAGTCTTGTCATAACCCTGCGAACTGCAGGCATCGGAAAACGCGCAGGTGGTGCAGAAATGCAGCGCGTCACCGTCGCTGGCAGCGGCCGGATTGGGTGTTGCAGAGCCCTGCGGGCCACGCGGTGGGGGGGCTGATGGCGTCATTCCGGTTTCAAGCAACTACGGCCAAGGGTCGAAAGCTTGCTGCGATCATACGCCACAGCAGCTGTCCTTCATTTTCAATCAACAGCATGTCGCCCTCACGCCGCAGCCAGCCACGCTCGATGAACATGGCCACACGTTCCCAGGCATGCGCGAAGCAGGTGTCGAAAGGCTGGGCGTTACGCCACTCAAACGCACCCATGTCCAAGGCGTGGTCGCAGGCCAGGCTTTGGACCACTTCATCGGTCATACGCTCATGCTCGGAAAGAATGAGCCCGGACGATACCCCCGGCTGCCCGGCGACGAGGCAGGCACGCCAGTGGCTTGGCTCGGGCGCGATCCGGCAGATGACATCGCCGATCTGGCTGCAGGCGCCGACACCGATACCGAGCAGGTCATGCCGCTCGCGCCGGGGCACGCCGAGCAGATCGCAATGCCGCTGGCCGTCGCCGTTGCGCACCGGCAGTGCCAGCCCGGGCCGCTGATAGTGGTCGCCACCGAGCGCCTGGTAGCCGGCCGCACGCAGCAGCCTCCAGGCCTGCAGCCAATTCGCCGGCAACGGGTACCCGGGCAGCAGCGCCGGTGACGGCAGCACGATACGCTCCGGCGCCAGCTCCAGCACCCGCTGCAAGCGCTGCAGGAACGACTCATCGGCGTAGCACGGAACCCGCAGCTGGTAATAGCAGGCGGTGAACCCGACCTGCTGGGCTTGCGCCAGCATCGCCGGGCCATCGACGCCGGCATGATCGATCACCGTCATCCGCGTGCAACCGACCTCACGCAATGCCGCAGGCTGGACCTCACTGGCCGCATCCAGGCGCACCTCGACCTGCGGCCTGGCGATGGTGCACAGCTGGTTCGGCACGGCATCCAGCAGGCGTCCCAGCAATGCCGGCGGAAGGTGTTCGACAATGCCCGGCTGCAGCACCATGGCGGCCACTTCGCGGTCGCTGGCCAGCATGTTGGCGTGCAGGCCAAGGCACACCAGCAGGGCATCCAGAATGTTCTCCGCGCGCTCCATGTCATGTGGCGGGGCGCAGAAGCCCAGCGTCAACGCACGCGGAATGAGATGTTCGTTGCTGGCCTGCAGCGCGGCGCGCCAGCCGGCTTCGGCGAAGCCGGGGCTCAGCTCCGCCGGCGCCGGGAAAAGTACGTGCGCCGGCTGCTGCAGCAATGCGACATGCAATGTGGCGTCATCCATCCCGGCGGTCTCTACTGACATGCCTGCATCCTCGCGCACGGACCGCCGGGTTTCACTGATCTGGATCAAGCGCGGCGCTGTTTCTCCGCCACACCGGCATCGATGGCTTCGGGCAGGTCGGTCTCACGGTCCAGCTGCGGGAAGTTGCGACGCTCCATGCGGCGGATGGCGAAGTGCATCCACGCCAGGGAAATGCTGACCAGCACGAACAGCAGCATGAAGCAGCTGCTCCAGATGCCAAGCGCATCGTTCAGCGCGCCGAACACGATGGGCAGGATGAAACCGCCGAGGCCACCGATCATGCCGACAACACCGCCGACCGAGCCCACATGCTGCGGGTAATAGACCGGGATGTGCTTGTATACCGCGGCCTTGCCCAGCGACATGAAGAAGCCGAGCACGAACACCAGCACGGTGAACAGGGTCACGCTGATCGCCAGATGGAAGCTGATTTCGCCATGGATGCCCTGCACGATGTAGCGGGTATCCGGATAGGCCAGGATGAAAGTACAGATGCACGACACACCCAGCGTCCAGTACATCACCCGGCGTGCGCCGATGCGGTCGGACAGCCAGCCGCCCACCACCCGGAACAGGCTGGCCGGGATCGAATAGCACGCCGCCAACATGCCCGCCGTGGCTACGTCCATGCCGTAGGCGCCAACCAGATAGTGCGGCAGCCACAGTGCCAGCGCGACGAAGCCGCCGAACACGAAGAAGTAGTACAGCGAGAAGCGCCACACCTGCAGGTTCTTCAACGGCGCCATCTGCTGGGCGAAGGACATCGGTTTGACGCCGCTGCGGCGGCGTTCTTCCAGCGACGGATCTTCCTTGCTGAACAGATAGAACAGCACGGCGGTCACCGCCAATCCCACCGCCCACAACTTGGCCACCATCATCCAGCCGGACGCCACCATCACCAGCGGGGCCAGCAGTTTGGTCACTGCCGACCCGATATTGCCGGCACCGAAGATGCCCAGTGCGGTGCCCTGCTTCTCCGCCGGGAACCACTTGGACACATAGGTGACGCCGACCGAGAAATTGCCGCCGGCAATGCCGACGAACAACGCGGCCAGCAGGAATTGCGGGTAGGTCTGTGCATAGGTCAGCAGCCAGGTCGCCACCGCGCCGCACAGCATCACCAAGGTCATCACCTTGCGGCCGCCAAACTGGTCGGACCAGATGCCGAGGAAGACGCGGATCACCGAGCCGGTCAGCACCGGGGTGGCGATCAGCAGGCCGAACTGGGTGTCGTTCAAACCCAGCTGCTCGCTGATCTGGATGCCGATGATGGCGAAGATCATCCACACCGCGAAGCACACGGTGAAGGCGAACGTGCTCAACCACAACGCACGTTGTTGTTCGCCGCTGCTGATGTTCTGTAGATTCTGGCTCATTGCCACTCCTGGGGGGTTACGTCTTACTCGGCCTGTGCTTCGATGTCTTCAAGCCCGCGCACCGGGTAGCGCTCGCGCAGCTCAAGCAGGAACTGCTGCAGGTCGCGTTGGCGCACCTGTAGTTCCAGGTAGTCACTGATCTGCGCCCGCACCTGCTCGAAGCCGAGCGCTTCGCCGGTTTCGGCCGCCACCACGTCCACTACGTGGTAGCCCCAGCGCGATTCCACCGGGAAGCCCGCCAGCCCTTGGCGCAGGCGGAACACCTGGCGGTCGAACTCCGGCGTGGTCTGGCCGCGTTGCAACCAGCCCAGCTCGCCGCCTTTGCTGCTGGATGGGCATTGCGAGTGACGCGCGGCCAGGTCGGCAAACACATGCGGCTGTTCAAGCAGCTCGGCAATCAGCTTCTCGGCCTGGGTGCGCGCCTTCAACCGGCCGGCGATATCATCGGCCGGCGCCGCCAGCAGAATGTGGCGTACGCGGATGCGGTCGGGTGCACGGAACTTTTCCGGGTTCTGCGCGAAGTAGCGTTGGCAGTCGTCCTCGCTGGGAACGCGGTCCTCCAGCGTCTGCTCGATCAACTGCTGGATGCGCGCTTCCTCGCTGGTCTCCTGGCCGGCGCCGGGTACATCGGCCAGGCCGAGCCGCTCGGCCTCCAGCCGCAGCAGCTCGCGCACCACCAGTGCACGTGCCGCATCGGCACGTGACTGCTCGGGGCGCATCGCCCGATGGAATTGCATCTCGCGGGCGATATCGGCTTCATTGATTGCCGTGTCCTGCACGTACAGGCTGCATGGCGCCGGCTGGCCGAGGCCACGGGTTCCCGCATCCTGTTCGTGATGGTGGCCGGCTTCGGACGGCACCGACTTGTCCGAGTCGATCACCGTGATCGGAAGTATGCGTGGCAGGCTGCCCATGGCTTACTCCCGCGGACCGTAGCGCAGCGTGGCCTGACGACGACGCACCACCTGGTACGGCCGCCACAGGTAACTGAGCGGCACGCTCCACACATGCACCAGACGGGTGAACGGTGCGATCAGCACCAGCGTCAGGCCGAGGAAGATGTGCGCTTTGTAGACCCAATGCACGCCTTCGACATAGTCGGCCGCGCCGGCACGGAAGGTGACGATGTGCTGCGCCCACTCGGCCAACATCACCATCACCCCGCCGTCCAGATGGCCGGCCGAGACCTTGATGCTGTACAGGCCAAGACAGAGCTGGGCGAACAGCAGCACCAGCACCAGCGTGTCGCCAAAGCTGCCGATGGCGCGGACCCGTGCATTGGTCAGCCGCCGCACCAGCAAAATGGTGATGCCGACGAAGCACAGCGCGCCGAAGAAGCCACCGACCACCATCGCCAGCAACTGCTTCTGCGAGGAGGTGATGAAGGGCTCATACAACGCATGCGGGGTCAGCAGGCCGACAAAATGGCCACCGAGGATGGCGATGATGCCGATGTGGAAGCAATTGCTGCCAATGCGCATGCCGCGATCCGACAGCAACTGGGTGGAGCCGGTACGCCAGCTGTACATGGCCTTGTCATAACGCGCCCAGCTGCCGATCAATAGCACCGCCACCGCGATGTAGGGATAGAACTGGAAGGCGAACTGATTGAGGTAATTCATGGCTGGATCTCCCGCGGCTGCGCGCGTGCCGGTGAACGATGGGGTGGATCGCAATCCTGCGAAGGCGCATCGGTGCCGAAGCGCACCGCCTCTTCCTCCCACAGGCTGTCCATGGCTTCGACGGTGTCATCGCGCACTTCCTCGCTTGCCCGTTGCCGCAGCACCGCCAGGTTGACCTTGCCTTCGCCGGCCTCGACCAGGATTTCCAGCAACACCGCATGCGGCAGCTGCCGCTCTGCCGCACGCGCGGCGAGCATGCCGGCGATGTGGCCGATGTGGTGCAGCCAGTCCTTGGCCTCGGCCTGCGGCCGGTGCGAGAGGTATTCCAGCAACAGCGGCAGATAGTCCGGCAGTTCGCGCGCATCCAGCTCGAAACCGTTCTTGCGATAGGCGTCGATCAGGTCGACCATGGCCTGACCACGGTCGCGCGACTCGCCATGGATGTGTTCGAACACCAGCAGGCTCATCGAGCGGCCACGGTCGAAGGTGGATAACCAGCGGTCCTGCGCATCCAGCGGATCACTGGCCAGCAGCTCGCGTACGAAGGCCTGCAACTGCCCGCGACGGGCCGGCGACAGCGCCGGATCGTCGCAGGCCTCAAGCAGCTCCTCGCCATGCTGCCAAAGCTCGTCACGCGGGTAATCCAGCAATACACCAATCAGCTTGAGCACACTCATTTCGTCACCTCGTGCCGGTGCTGGCGATTTGGATGCACCGCAAAGGTGGTGTTCTTGCGCTGGCTGAACAGGTCGGCCGGGCTGTCACCGTTGCAGCCATTGCCGAAGGTGAAGCCGCAACCGCCACGTTCGCCGAAGGCGTCGTTGGCGTACTCGCGGTGCGCGCTGGGTATCACGAAGCGGTCCTCGTAGTTGGCGATGGCCAGGTAGCGGTACATCTCTTCGACCTGCGCCGGGGTCAAACCAACCTGCTCAAGCACGCGCATGTCTTCCACGCCATCGACGTTCTTGCCGCGCCGCCAGGCACGCATTGCCATCAAGCGTTCCAGCGCCCGCACCACCGGCGCTTCGTCACCCGCCGTCAACAGGTTGGCCAGGTAACGCACCGGAATACGCAGCGAAGCGATATCCGGCAGCTCGCCGCTCATGCCGACGTGGCCACGCTCGGCCGCCGACTGGATCGGCGACAACGGCGGTACGTACCAGACCATCGGCAAGGTGCGGTATTCCGGGTGCAACGGCAGTGCCAGCTTCCAGTCGATGGCCATCTTGTAGACCGGCGACTGCTTGGCCGATTCCAGCCAGCTGTCGGGGATGCCTTCGGCACGCGCGGCTTCGATCACCGCCGGGTCGAACGGATCCAGGAAGATGTCCAGGTGGGCCTGGTACAGGTCCTTCTCCGCCGCCACCGATGCGGCCTCGGCAATGCGGTCGGCGTCGTACAGCATCACCCCGAGGTAGCGGATGCGGCCCACGCAGGTTTCCGAACACACGGTGGGCTCGCCCATCTCGATGCGCGGGTAGCAGAAGATGCACTTCTCGGATTTGCCGCTTTTCCAGTTGTAATAGATTTTCTTGTATGGGCAGGCCGACACGCACATGCGCCAGCCACGGCACTTGTCCTGGTCGATCAGCACGATGCCGTCTTCCTCGCGCTTGTAGATCGCACCGGATGGGCAGGCTGACACGCAGGCCGGATTGAGGCAGTGCTCGCACAGGCGCGGCAGGTACATCATGAAGGTCTTCTCGAAGGCGCCGTAGATTTCCTTCTGCACCTTGTCGAAGTTGTAGTCACGCGAGCGCTTGGAGAACTCGGTACCGAGGATTTCCTCCCAGTTCGGGCCCCACTCGATCTTTTCCATGCGCTGCCCGGTCAGCAGCGAGCGCGGCCGTGCGGTCGGCTGATGCTTCAGCTCGGGCGCGTCGTGCAGGTGCTGGTAGTCGAAATCGAACGGCTCGTAGTAGTCGTCGATCTGCGGCAGGTCGGGGTTGGAGAAGATCTTGGCAAGCATGCGCCAGCGGCCACCGGCACGCGGCACCAGCTTGCCGGCGCTGGTGCGCACCCAGCCGCCGTTCCACTTGTCCTGGTTCTCCCATTCCTTGGGGTAGCCGATACCGGGCTTGGTTTCAACGTTGTTGAACCAGGCGTATTCCACGCCTTCGCGCGAGGTCCACACGTTCTTGCAGGTGATCGAGCAGGTGTGGCAGCCGATGCACTTGTCCAGGTTCAATACCATCGCAATCTGGGCACGTACTTTCATCACACCACCTCCCGTGCTGCGCCCGAGGCATTCGAGTTGGATTGCTCGTCATCCAGCCAATCGATCTTGTCCATCTTGCGCACGATCACGAACTCATCGCGGTTGGTACCGCAGGTACCGTAGTAGTTGAAGCCCCATGCCAGCTGCGCGTAGCCGCCGATCATGTGGGTGGGCTTGAGCACGATGCGGGTCACCGAGTTGTGGATGCCGCCACGGGTGCCGGAAATCTCCGACCCCGGCACGTTGATGATGCGTTCCTGGGCGTGGTACATCATCGCCATGCCCGACATCACCCGTTGACTGACCACCGCACGCGCGGCAATCGCACCGTTGACGTTGAACAGCTCGATCCAGTCGTTGTCCTCGATGCCGGCACTGCGCGCGTCGTCCTCGCTCAGCCACACGATCGGTCCACCACGCGACAGTGTCTGCATGATCAGGTTGTCGCTATAGGTGCTGTGGATGCCCCACTTCTGGTGTGGGGTGATCCAGTTCAGCACTATCTCCTTGTTGCCGTTGGAGCGCTTGTTGAGCAGCGGCTCCACCGTGCGGGTGTTGACCGGCGGCCGGTAGCTCATGAAGGCCTCACCGAAGTCGATCATCCACTCGTGGTCCTGGTAGAACTGCTGGCGGCCGGTGATCGTGCGCCACGGAATCAGCTCGTGCACATTGGTGTAGCCGGCGTTGTAGCTGACGTTGTCGTCTTCCAGCCCGGACCAGATGGGCGAGGAAATGATCTTGCGCGGCTGTGCCTGGATGTCACGGAAGCGGATTGCCTCATGTTCCTTGCCCAGCGCCAGATGCGCGTGCTCGCGGCCGGTGAAGGTGCTCAGCGATTCCCAGGCCTTGACCGCGACATGGCCGTTGGTTTCCGGGGCCAGATGCAGCACCACTTCGCAGGCATCAATCGCTGTGTCGATGGATGGTCGGCCCTTGCTGATGCCTTCCTCCAGCACGGTGTGGTTGAGCTTGCCGAGGAATTCAACCTCGTGCTTGGTATCCCAGCTCATGCCCTTGCCGCCATTACCGAGCTTGTCGAGCAATGGACCGAGCGAGGTGAACTTGCGGTAGAGATTCGGGTAGTCGCGCTCGACCACGGTCATGCTCGGCATGGTCTTGCCGGGGATGGCCTCGCACTCGCCCTTCTTCCAGTCGGCCACACCGAACGGCATGCCCAGCTCGTTGGGCGTGTCGTGCAGGGTCGGCACCAGCACCAAGTCCTTTTCAACACCGAGCACGCCCGGTGCCATGTCGCTCAGCGTGCGTGCAACGCCCTTGAAGATGTCCCAGTCGCTGCGTGATTCCCAGGCCGGATCCACTGCCTTGGACAGCGGATGGATGAAGGGATGCATGTCGGAGGTGTTGAGGTCGTCCTTCTCGTACCAGGTGGCGGTCGGCAGCACGATGTCCGAATACAGCGCAGTGGTGCACATGCGGAAATCCAACGTGACCAGCAGGTCGAGCTTGCCTTCCGGCGCCTCGTCATGCCACTTCACGTCCTCGGGCTTGACCGCGCCCATCTCGCCCAGGTCCTTGCCCTGCAGGCCGTGACGGGTGCCGAGCAGATGCCGCAGCATGTACTCATGGCCCTTGCCGGAGGAACCAAGCAGGTTGGAGCGCCAGATGAACATCATGCGCGGGTGGTTCTGCGCGGCATCAGGATCGGCGAAGGCAAAGTCCAGCGAGCCGTCCTTGAACTTGGACAGCGCGTAATCGGCCGGAGCGATGCCGGCCTGTTCGGCCTCGCGCACCAGCTGCAGCGGGTTGCGGTCCAGCTGCGGTGCACTCGGCAACCAGCCCATGCGCACCGCGCGCAGGTTGAGGTCGGCCAGGCTGCCGCTGTACTTGGATGCATCCGCCAGCGGTGACAACAGTTCGTCCACCTGCAGCTTTTCGTAACGCCACTGCCCGGTGTTGAAGTAGAAGAACGAGGTGCCGTTCATCTGGCGCGGCGGACGGCTCCAATCCAGGCCAAACGCCAGCGGCTGCCAGCCGGTCTGCGGACGCAGTTTTTCCTGCCCCACGTAATGCGCCCAGCCACCGCCGGTCTGGCCCACGCAGCCGCACATGACCAGCATGTTGATCAGGCCACGGTAGTTCATGTCGTTGTGGAACCAGTGGTTCATGCCGGCGCCGACGATGATCATGCTGCGACCATGGGTTTTGTCGGCAGTGCGGGCGAACTCGCGGGCGATCTCGATCACCTCGGCGCGTGACACGCCGGTGATGCGCTCCTGCCAGGCCGGCGTACCCGGCACATTTTCGTCGAAGCTCTTGGCGACGTTGACGCCGCCGAAGCCGCGATCAACGCCGTACTGCGCCAGCAACAAGTCATACACCGTCGCCACCAGTGCTTCGCCACCATCGGCCAGCGGCAGGCGGCGCAGCGGGATGTTGCGCTCAAGCACTTCTTCGGCCGGCGCAGCGGTCCAGCCGTCGCTCTCAATGCCACCGAAGTACGGGAAGCTCACTGCTTCGATACCGTCGTGGATATCGGCAAGGCTCAGCCGCAGGCGGGTTTCATGGCCATCACTGGCCTTCTCCTCGATGTTCCACTTGCCCTTCTCGCCCCAGCGGAAGCCGACCGAGCCGTTCGGCACGGTGATGTCGCCGCTGTTCTCGTCGAATGCCAGCGTCTTCCATTCGGGGTTGTTGCTCTCGCCCAGCCCGCCCAACTCACTTGCGCGCAGGAAGTGGCCCGGCACCAGGCGGCCGTCGGCGCGTCGCTCCACGCGCACCAGCATCGGCATGTCCGAGTACTTGCGGCAGTAGTCCTGGAAGTACTGCGAGGGCGTATCGACGTGGAACTCGCGCAGGATCACGTGGCCGAAGGCGAACGCCAGCGCGGCGTCAGTGCCCTGCTTGGGGTGCAGCCAATGGTCGGTGAGCTTGGCCAGCTCGGAATAGTCGGGGCAGATCGACACCGTCTTGGTGCCGTTGTAGCGCGCCTCGGTGAAGAAGTGCGCGTCGGGCGTGCGCGTCTGCGGCACATTCGAGCCCCAGGCGATGATGTAGCGGCTGTTGTACCAATCAGCCGATTCGGGCACGTCGGTCTGCTCGCCCCACACCTGCGGCGAGGCCGGCGGCAGATCGCAGTACCAATCGTAGAAGGAAAGACAGGCACCACCGAGCAGCGACAGGTAGCGCGCACCGGCCGCGTAGGACACCATCGACATCGCCGGAATCGGCGAGAAACCGACGATGCGGTCCGGGCCGAACTCCTTGGTGGTGTAAAGGTTGGAGGCTGCGATGATCTCGTTGGCCTCGTCCCAGTTCAATCGAACGAATCCGCCCATGCCGCGACGACGTTTGTACTCGCGCGACTTGGCCGGGTCCTGCACGATGCTGCCCCAGGCCTCGACCGGTGACATGGTCTTGCGTGCCTGCCGCCACATGCGCAGCAAGGTGCCGCGGATCAGCGGATATTTCAGCCGGTTGGCGCTGTACAGGTACCAGGAATAGCTGGCACCACGCGGGCAGCCGCGCGGTTCGTGATTGGGCAGGTCCGGGCGGGTGCGCGGGTAGTCGGTCTGCTGGGTTTCCCAGGTGACCAGGCCATTCTTGACGTAGATCTTCCAGCTGCACGAGCCGGTGCAGTTCACGCCGTGGGTGGAGCGCACGATCTTGTCGTACTGCCAACGGGCGCGATAACTGTTTTCCCAGTCCCGCCCTTCGCTCTTGCTGAACCCATGGCCGTCGGCGAAGGGTTGTGGATCACGCTTGAAGAACTGCAAGCGATCAAGGAAATAGCTCATGGTGAATCTCCGTTCGCAAACTGCTGCATCGTGGCTGTGTGTGTCATCTGGCTGCGGTGCATTGCTTTCTCAGCAGGGGGTTTCGGCCCCGCGCCGGTAGTACCACCACCAGGTGACGACCAGGCAGGTGATGTAGAACGCAATGAAGCCGTACAGCGCCATATCCGGGCTGCCGGTCAAGGTGATCGATGAGCCGTAGCTCTTGGGAATGAAAAAGCCGCCGTAGGCACCAATGGCGCCGGAGAAGCCGACCACGGCGGCCGATTCAATGCTGGCCTGGTGTGCAGCGGCCTTCTTGCCTTCGGCGCCTTCATTGGCCGACAGGCGCTCATGCAGGGTGCGGAAGATCACCGGGATCATCCGGAACGTGGTGCCGTTGCCGATGCCGCTGAGCACGAACAAGGCCATGAACGAGAGCAGGAAACCGTAGAAGTTGCCGCCCTGGCCATTGCTTGGCAGGAAGTGCAGCACGCCGAACACCGCCGCGATCATCAGTGCGAACACCCAGAACGTCAGCCGCGCACCGCCCCAGCGGTCGGCCAGGCTGCCGCCCACCGAGCGCATCAACGCGCCCAGCAGCGGACCGATGAAGGCATAGGCCAGCGGGTTCACATCCGGGAACTGGCTCTTGACCAGCATCGGGAAACCGGCAGAAAAGCCGATGTAGGAACCAAAGGTGCCGATGTACAACCAGCACATCAGCCAATTGTGCTTGCGGCGGAAGATCACCGCCTGCTCGGAGAACGAAGAGCGGGCGCTGGTCAGGTCGTTCATGCCGAACCAGGCCGCAATCGCGAACAAGGCGATGAAGGGCACCCAGATGAAGCCGGCGTTCTGCACGAACAATGGCGCGCCGCCATCGACCACCGCTTGCGGTGCACCGCCCAGCGCGCCAAACACGCCCACCGTGATCACCAGCGGCACTACCGCCTGCGACACCGATACGCCGACATTGCCCAGCCCCGCGTTCAAGCCCAGCGCCATGCCCTGGCGTTGCTTGGGATAGAAGAAGGAGATGTTGGACATTGACGAGGAGAAGTTGGCACCGCCGAAGCCGCAGAGGATGGCGATCAGCACGAACACCCAGTACGGCGTGGCCGGGTTCTGCACCGCGAAGCCCAGCCACAGGGTGGGAATCAACAAGGACGCGGTCGACAACGCCGTCCAGCGGCGGCCGCCGAAGATCGGGATGACGAACGAGTAGAAGATGCGCAGGGTCGCGCCGGACAGGCTGGGCAGTGCCACCAGCCAGAACAGCTGATCGGTGCTGAAGGCAAAGCCGATCTTGGGCAGGCTGATGGTCACCGATGAGAACAGCACCCATACCGAAAACGCCAGCAGCAGCGACGGTATCGAGATCACCAGGTTGCGGGTGGCAACCTTCTTTCCGGTGTGTTCCCAATAATCAGGATCTTCGGGTCTCCAATCGCTGATGACGCGACCCGGACCTGAACTGCTCTGTTTTGCGACATCGCGACTGGCACTCATGCATCGCTCCAAGGCTGTGTGATACGGCGCTGGCTTGCTGTGCTGTTTGCTTGCCCAGCCGCCACGGCGTCATTAAGCCCGGCGCCCCCTGGGGCAGTCTTGATCTTGATCAATCCAACGGCGCTCTCACGCCAACTACCTGACAAATATCAACTGAGGCTGACAACGTCCGCCGAATTGCGGCGCTGCGCACCGCGTTGACGCACGCTGTCACGTACATCCACATCGAACTGCAATTGCAACGGTTGCGCCTGCGTGTGCAGGGTGAAGCTCAAACCATCACGGCACGGCAGGCGTGCCTGCAGCGCCAGCACGTCCTCGCGGGGCAGCTTGACCATCAACGTGTGTGCATCGCCATCCAGCAGCGCCTCCGCCGTGTCGTGCAGCTGCAAGCGCTGCGACAGGGCTCCGGGCGTGCCAAGCCAGGTCTGGTTCTCCAGCACCTCGCCAGCGAGCAGGCGGGCCAGCTCGCTTTCGTCAACGCGCAGCCGTAGCGACTGCGACTGGATCTGGACTTTCATGAAGCAACTTCCTCCCATTGGCGGGGGGTATTGCAGTTCACAAGGCGGGCTTCGGCACCGGCTGGCAGCGGCAGTTCCAGGCCACCGAGGCGGCGTTGGAACATGCGTAGCGAGCGTGGCCCATCTGTACCCGTGACCATTTCGTACAGGAGGGTGCGACATGTGCCGTCGATGTTCAAGTACATCGGTACCGGTTCCCCTGAATAGGTCACACAAGACGCACCGGCATCACGCAGCTGTCGCAGCAGTGTCACGTCCAGCAGGGGCATATCGATCGGCACCACCCACGCCGGCCCGTCGTCCAGGGTTGCCACCACGCTGTGCAGCCCACCCAGAGGGCCACAGCGCGGCACCGAATCGGGCACCGAATCAAAGCCGGGGTAGTCACCGCTCACCTTTACCGGGTTGGCACCGAGTGCGCCCAGCAGCGCACAGCTGTGTTCAAGCAGGCTGCGCCCACGCCAACGCAGCAGCGCCTTGTCCTGGCCCATGCGGCTGGACAGACCGCCGGCCAGTACGATGCCGGCGACCGGCACCGGCTCAATGCGAGTGGTCGTGGACATGCCCGTCGATATGCGCGTGTTCGGTGTCGGGTTGGCACAGGCTGCAGCCTTCGCTCCACTCGCTGTCGCCATCCTGGTAATGCTCCTGCTTCCAGATCGGCGAACGGTGCTTCACGCCCTCGATCAACTGCCGGCAGGCACGGAAGGCCTCGTCACGGTGCGGGCTGCCAGCAGCCACCACCACCGCGACATCGCCAACGGCAAGGCGGCCTTTTGCATGGGCCACGTACAACTTGATGCGCGGGCCAAAATCAGCCGTGATAGCGGCGATCAAGCGCTCGAACTCATTCAATACCAGCGGCTCGAACAGGTCATAGGTGATGCCCAGCACCGGCCGCCCCTGGTTCAGATCACGCACCTTGCCGATGAAGACATCGATGCCGCCGAAGCCGGGATCGGAGACGAAGGCGATGCCTTCGCTGGGATCAATCGGCGCATCGGTGCGGTCCACCACTTTCCACTGGTTCTCGAAGCTCATTTCAGCCTCCACTTACCGGCGGCAGGATGGCCACCCGCCCGTCGCTGGGCAGCAGTTCGTTGTCACGCAATACGCGCTGTTCATCGGCAAAGGCCGAGTAATCCACCAGCCCGGCACGAAACTGCGGGAAGCGCTCCTGCAGCAGTGCACGCAAAGCCCGGCGCAGGTCGCTGACCTGCCCGCCTTCGACCGCCACGCTGAGCTGGCGCTGCGCATCCAGCTCCGAGAACGCACCAAACAATTGAACGATGATCTCTTTCATGCCATCTCCTGCAGGCTCAGCTGCACCGGCTCGCGGTGGCCCCAGCCCTGTACACGTACCAGACTGCCGGCCGCGGCCAGATCGTCATCACCCTCCAACACCACCCACGCATTGGCGCGCAGCATGGTCTTGAGGCGGAACGACTCCTGCCCGGCCAACACACTCACACTCAAACGCCCGCTCGCATCGGCCTGCACCTGCGCGCGCGCATGGAAACGCAGGCCCGGCGGCTTGCGCACATCGGCCTGCAAGGGCAGCTGCAGCGCGGTTTCTTCGGCCAGCCCCAGCATGTGCCGCAGCACCGGTTCGGCGAAGAAGCGCAGCCCTACCGCTGCGGAAATCGGATTACCCGGCAGGCCGAAGTACAGCGTGCCATCGGCCAGACGCGCGAACAGCAGCGGCTTGCCAGGACGAATGGCCACTTTGTGGAACAGGATCTCGGCACCGCGCGCGCGCAGCGCATCGGGAATGAAATCGTAGCGCCCCTGCGACACCGCGCCGGTGCTCAGCACCACGCGGGCGCCTGCAGCCAAGGCTGCGTCCAGTGCCGCATCAAAGGCGGCCACGTCATCGCTGACCACGCCGTTCCAAACGACGTCGGCGCCAGCCGCACGCAGCCGGCTGAGCAGGAACGGGCGATTGCTGTCGCGGATCTGCCCGGACTGCAACACCGCGCCCGCGTCGCTGATCAGTTCCTTGCCGGTACTGATCACCGCCACCGGCGGCTGCTGTTGTACCTGCACGGCGGCAACGCCGAGCGCATGCAGCAAGGTCATCGCGTTGATATCCAGCGTCGCACCTGCGGCAAGCACGGTTTCACCCTGCGCCACGTCCTGCCCACGCAGGCGCACGTGCTGGCCCGGCTTTACCGTTGCCTGCAGGCGTATGCGGGTGGGACGGCCGTCGACGGCGTCCAGCACCTCGATCTGTTCAACCGGCACCACGCTGTCCAGGCCCGAGGGCATGCGCGCGCCGGTCATGATTTCCCAGGCCTGCGCCGCATTACCGTCCGCGGCACCATCACCTGCGGCCTGCCAACCCTGCACCTGCAGAATGCTGCCTGCCGCCAGCGGCTGGCCGCCTGCGCGCAGGGCAAAGCCGTCCATCGCCGCGTTGTCGAACGGCGGCAGATCCTGCGTGCTGAACACCGGTGCGGCCAGTACACGATCAGCCGCAGCGGCAATCGCCACCTGTTCGGCACGGGCCGATGGGGCCGCGGCAAGCAACTGCTGCAGGGCCTGGGCATAACTGATCATGCGTGCGCGCCCCCATCCATCATGGCCAGCGCGTGACCCAGCACCGGCGTGAGGATGTTCATGCACTGCGCGGCCGCACGTGGGCTGCCCGGCAAGGCGATCACCAGCAATCCATCAAGCTGCACCACCTCGGCGCGGCTCAGCCAGGCCAGCGGGGTGTGCTGTGCACTGAGCCCACGCAGCATCTGCGCCAATCCCGGCACCGCACGGCCACCCAGGGCCTGCAAGGCTTCCGGGGTGAGATCACGCGGGCCAAGACCGGTGCCGCCCGTGCACAGGCATAGGCGCACGCCATCGGCCGCCAAGGCGCGCAGGCGCGCGACCAGCGGTTCGATGCCATCAGCCAGCACTTCATTGCTGACCACTTCACCGCCCAGCGCCTGCAGGCCCTTGACCAGCACCGGCCCGGATTCGTCAACGTAATCGCCACGGCTGGCGCGGTCGCTGAGGGTGATCACCGCACAACGCGCTGCACCCAGGGTCTTGGGCGGACGCGGGCGGAAACGTTCCAGCTCACCTGCATCCATGCCTTGCGGGTGCGTCCACACGCCGCTCTTGCCGCCTTCCTTGAACAGCAGACGGATGCCGCTGATCTCCAGCGCTGGCTCGACCGGCTTGCTCAGGTCATACAGGGTAAGCAGGGCCGCATTGACGCCGGCCAGGGCTTCCATCTCCACGCCGGTGCGGGCCTCGCTGGCACATTCGCACCACACCCGGATCGCCTGCCGCTCCGGCACCGGCGCGCAGTACACGCGTACCAGTTCCAACGGCAGCGGGTGGCACATCGGCATCAATGCCGAGGCCATCTTGGCGCCCTGCAGGCCGGCAATTTCCGCCATCACCAGCGCATCGCCCTTGGGCAGGCGCCGCTCCACGATCAACGGGTAGGCAATTGGCCCTGCGATCAGCTCACCCACCGCCACCGCGCGACGGCGGGTGATGCGTTTGTCGCGCACATCGGCCATATGGAATGCCGCACTTATCTGCCCACTCATTGCTTGTCTCATCCTCCAATCGAGGCCAGGTGCGGGGTAAGCCCGGTCTGGCCGAAATGCAGTCCATGCCCGGCCGCCTTGAGCCCGAGCTGGGTGGTGATGCGTGCCAGCAGTGCGTCCTGGTCATCATCGGACTGCAGCAAGGGCCGCAGCGCCACGCCAAAATCGCCGAACAGACACAGCCGCAGATCACCCCGTGCGGTTACCCGCAGGCGATTGCAGCCTTTGCAGAAATCCTTTGAATACGGCGCGATTATGCCGATGCGGCCGCGGTAATCGGGGTGGCCGAACTCACGCGCAGGGCCGGCATCGCCGCCACGCTGGCGCTCGCTCCAGCCAGCGGCCAGCAGTTGCTCGATCACCACATCGGCGCGCAGGTGATGGCGCTCGAAGTACTCGCGGTTGTCGCCGGTACGCATCAGCTCGATGAAGCGCACGCTCATCGGCCGCTCGCGCAGGAACTCCATCCACGCCGGCAGTTCGTCGTCATTGAGCCCGCGCAGCAACACCGCGTTGAGCTTGATCGACTGCAGCCCCAAGGCCTGCGCCAGAGTGAGGCCTTCCATGATCTCGGGCAGGCGGTCGTGGCCGGTGATGGCGTGGAAACGTTCGCGCTGCAGGCTGTCCATGCTGACGTTGAGCGCGGTCAGGCCGGCCCGGTGCCAGCCCGGCAGATGCCGCGGCAGCAGGCAGCCATTGGTGGTGATGGCCACCTTGCGGATGCCCGGCACCTGCGCCACGGTGGCGATGATCTGGGTCAGGTCCTTGCGCAGACTAGGTTCGCCACCGGTCAGACGGATCTTGTGCATACCCAGCATGGCAAAGGCGCGGACCAGCCGCGCAATCTCGTCCACCGCCAGGAACTGCGGGCGGCCATCGGCCTGGTAACCATCGGGCAGGCAATAGCTGCAACGGAAGTTGCAGGCCTCGGTCAGCGACAGGCGCAGGTATGGAAAGCTGCGACCGAAGCCGTCGGTGAGTTGGCTCATGGCTGTTTCACCTCCTGACTCCACGTTTCCACGCTCGCCCGGCATGCCGGGGTGCCCTCGCCTGTATTGAATGGCTGTCAGCCTACGTGGCGAATTGCGTCGATGGCATGACTTAAATCAATTCAGACCCCAGCCGTGCCCCCGATGCCTGTGGCAGCATGGCCTTTCCACGGATACCGCCAATGTGACGCCGATCATGATGCTCAGTGATTTCAACGACCTGCTCAGCGCATCCGCGCAACAAACCGAGCCACAACGCCTGCTGTTCGTGTTCGTGAAGGCCGAGCTGCCCGAGTCTCCGACGGCCGATCAACACGCCCGCCACGACAATGGCGAAGGCGGAACCCTCACCGCCGTGTTGTGCGTGGACAAGGCCCCGCAGGACATCACCTCGTTCGCCGCACTGGCAGCCGAATCCGCCGCTACCGGCCAGGCCTGGGACCTGGTGTTCGTCGCCGCGCTGGATGGGCGCGCAGGCATTGCCCCGTCCAGTGATGAAGCCGCACAGCCACTGCGATTGATGGTCAATGCCGTCAACGACGGCCAGATCAGCCGCTTCGCCGCGTTCGACCGCGACGGCACGCCCGTACAGTTCTACTAGCTCGCCAGCTGCAGCAGCAGGAAAAACACCACCAACACGGTGTTCACGCCCCATGCCACGGTCAGGCCGCGCGCGGCCATGCCGTAATTGGGGTTGTGCGCACTGGGAGCGGCCCGCCATACCGCAGGAATGATCCAGCCGGTGTAGAGCAGCAGCACCGCAAACAGACCCAGCAGCAAAGGGGTGCGTCCCTGGTCCAGCGCCCATAGCGCGGCGGCCCACAACAGGTTGCTGGGGATCACCCCCTGCAGCCAGAACACCCGCCACAGCCGTGACGGCGGCAGCTTGTCGTCTGAGGTATGCATCGAACTGACAGCAGTCATGGTCTGGACTCCTGGGTTGGGCAGCACTGTACCCGAGCTTGCACCTGCCGGACGAGCGGGTCAAATCCGCAGGCGAACCACCGTGCAAGGGCAGCGCAGAGGGCGGTGACGCCGGCGTGTTCCGGCACGCATCGTCAAGCGCGTGGACCGTTGCTGCCTGGCGTGATCTGCACGCCGATCAGGCGCGAACCACCAAGGTCACTTACCGCCGTCCGCGCTTGCCCTCGCCCGGTCCGCCGCGTTCAGCCACAACCCGCGCGTTCTCCATCGCCAGATCAAACACTGCCATGCGGTAAAAGCAACGGTAGCGATGACGAGCGAACGCATACCCGCACCAACGCGAGCACAGCGCGGCGCGGGCGCCCATATCCAACTTCCCGTCCGAACAAAAACGGCGCATTGCATCTGTTGCCATCCACCAACCTGTCCAACAGCGCAGTGCGCCCAACATAGGCGCCGGGCGATGCCGTGCATGCGGTTTCCACTACTTCGGCAAGCAGCGATGCCCGGGCGATCCTTTCGCAATCGGTTGCGGAGCACGCGGCCTTCCAGGCAGCGAATCAATTCCCCCTTGGCCGCTGCGGGCAAGTGCGCACAGCGTTGCTCCCAGCACAAGATGCCGGTCGTAATGGCGCGGCGTTCAGCACCGGTTTGGCTTGAGCTGAGATGCTGCCAATCACCTACATCGGCATGACGAACCATCCCAAGCACGCAAATTCCAAGCGTCCTTCGGGCTCGTAGAATCGAGCTGCCGGGGACATCACGGCAACACGGCAGCCAGCCTTGCTGGCCGCAAGCGAACTTTTCCGATTGAGCAACCTGCAACAGGAAACATCAATGAACGTCCGCGAACTCCTGCAGTCCAAGAAGCAAACCGTAGTCACCATCGACAGTGAAGACACTATCGGTGCAGCCGCGCACAAAATGAGCGCGAACAAGATCGCAGCACTGGTGGTGATGAAGGACGACGCACCGGTTAGCATCCTTTCCGAAAAGGACATCGTGCGCAGCGTGGCCGACGACGGCCCGCAAACGGTACGCCGGGTCATCTCCAGCCTGCCCTCAACCGGTCTGGAAGTAATCTCGCCCGAAGCAAGCCTCAAGCAGGCCATGGCATTGATGACGTACTCGCACCACCGCCACCTGATGGTCACCGAGACCTCCAAGCTGGTCGGCATCATCAGCCTGGGCGATATCGTCAAGAACCTGCTCAGCGAACTTGAGCTGGAGAAGGCCGTGCTGCAGGACATCTACACCGCCGCGCACTGAGCCCCCGGCGAGCGTGCAAGCCTGCCCGTGCATCTAACAAGCACGGCCATCAGCGCAACCACGCTCGCCAGATCAGCAGTGATCGCCCGTTGACGATAGCGCACCACCGGCAGCGCGCCGCCGCGCCTTGATCCAATCCTGACCTTGATGACCTCCCTTTACCTGCGCCGCCGGTAACAGCCGTGCCGCGTGAAGGACGTCTGGAAAAATGGATGCGGTCGGAAACAAGCGCTTAACCCTGAACTTGGCAGCATGCGGGTACACTTTGACGCAGCCAATGCCATGACCGCCGCACGCAAATTCCCACAAAGAACCGCCCTGTTGTGCCCCGCGATGGGCACCGCCCTGGCGTGTTTCATCCGGGCCAACTGATCATGGGGCTCAGCGCACAGGTACTCTCAGAGGAGCAGTGGCTACGGTTGAGCGCATCGCACAAGCATCACGGCAGCGGGCCAGAGTTCTGGGAAGCGTATCGCGACATACTGGACACGGCCGCACTGCATGGCGATGGGGCTGCCGCTGCCAATGAACTGGCAAGACTCGCCGTGCAACTCGGCGTGACCGAAACCGCGCTCTTTCTCTGAGCCAGACCATGGACAACGAACTGCTGACAGAAAGCATTGGTTGGGCTGCATCGGTGATCCTGCTGGCCACGTTGATCCGGCAGATCGTCAAACAGGCCCAGGCTGAGCACCCGGAAACCCTCTCCACCTGGCTGTTCGTTGGGCAGGCAGCGGCTTCAATACTGTTTGTCATCTACTCCGCGCTGGTAGGCAACACGATCTTCGTAATCACCAACAGTTGCCTTCTACTTACCGCGCTGGCGGGGCAGTGGGTGTCGCGCCGCAAGCGCAGGCGCGCCACGTCCGCTGAGCGCTGACGGCTCCGCCAACTCGGGATATTGCTTCAGAGCACGAGCTCACTGTCCGTATGGCTCCGCAGCATCTGCCGCCCTGCAGAATGGCGCCGGCATGCGCGGAGCTGTTCATGGATCCGGGGCCGACGGACGCGTGGACGAACGACCCAGTGGGCAATCTGCGTCCGGCTACGCTTCCTCCTCGATATCGGGTGGCTGCACGCGACGCTCGCGGCTGGTGTCCTGATCCTGCGCCATTCGTCCCTGGCGCCGCGCGGGCTCTGCCATCTCCAGTAATTCGCAGCTGTCGGAAGCGAGCAAGCTTGGGCTTGTTTCCAGGGGTGTTGTCATTGTCGGCATCCTGATTCATGGGCAGCGTTCCCGAAAGCAAACAACCACACGCTGCAAGGAGTTCCTGTCACGGAATGTCAACGGCGCGTAGACATTCACTGCTGCGATTGAACGCCACACTTCGCCGGGCAAGCCTTCAATGAACAGGGGCCGCAGCGGGCGATCACTCTTCACAACTTGCTGGCAGACCTGCACGCGCTGCTAGCAGCACGTGGATCAGATTTACTGTTGCCAGCACGGCCGCATCAATGCCGGCATCGTCCAATTCCACGAGGCACGAAGATGATACGAGACCGCAAGGATCCGCCCGAGCCTTCCGAGGAGCGCGACTGCCCCGAGTCAGGCCAACAGCGTCGCCAGCGCAAAGAGCACGAGAGTTCCAATCACGACGAGGCGCTGGAAGAAACCTTCCCCGCCAGCGACCCGGTATCGCCTTTCGTTCCTGCCAAGGCGCCGGATTGATCAAGCGTGGGGTGGCCGGCGTTCCGGCGACCCCACGCCCTCAGGGTCGATCGCTACGTGCGTTTACTGCCATGGCGGGCAACATGCATGCATACACCGGTGTTCGCATTTGGCCATCCCCTTGCCGCCGCGCAATCCCGGCAGACTCAGAGATAGTCTTTGCGGGCCTTTTCCGCGCGTGCGGCACCGATGGCGGTCTCCACATCCTTCTGCTCCTCGGGCGGAGGCAGAACCGCAGGAATGCCAAGACTCTGCAGCCAGAGCTCCCGGGCCCAACCGGCGGTGTGGTAAAGGTGATGGTCTTCCTGCTTCTCAACGGCTTCATAAGCCTGCTTGAGTATTTTTGCCGAAGCGCCGCCCTGTTCGGCAACCTTGCCGATCAACTCCCAATTCTGGTGGTCCTTGGTTTCCGCCAACACAACGCATTCGGCTGCAACCAACTCGGCTGCGGCCGGCGTGTCGTTCTTGATTGCCATTTCGATGGCGGCTACCAGCGATTTGCCATGATGGGCAACTACCTGCCGGCCGGGACTGGCCATCTCGGTATCAAGGCCGAGCTCCTTGAAAACCCGCGTAAGTATTTCTTCATGGCCACGGGTTTCTTCGAGATAACCCTCCCACTCTTCACGCAGGTCGTCGTTCTGTACCGCCTTCAAGGCGGTCGTGTAGATCTTCTGCCCACCGCGCTCGGTCTCAAGTGCCTGAAGCAGCAACTCGGTGACCTGGGCGCTATCTGTCTTTCTGGCCATGACGGCTCTCCTGAGGGACGAACGTGTGGTGTAGCGGCAGCGACGATAGCGATGCGTGAGCGCCCGTGAATGCAACGCGAACACGCACCGGCCGTGTGTGCAGAAGATATGGAAGGCATCGCCAGTCGCGGAGCCCCCGTGCTGGCGCATGTCAAAGTCAAATGGCGAACTACGGATCTGCGCGTAGTCGTGCTATTGCGTTGCCGTCGCGGCAAAAAGAACGAGTAATCCGATCAATCAGCATGGGAGAAGCAGATTTCCACGCGAACCCATGGCAGCGGCGTGCGTACGCCAAGGGTGATCGTCAACCCACCATCAAGGCCCAAGGGGCTTTGGATCCGGAAAAGCGGTAACGCAACCCTTCGTGGTCCACCTGCGTGGCGATGTTCCCGAGGTTGTCGATCATTACATGCAGATCAATCAAGGCTGCCGCCGCCCTGCTCGCAGCGTGGCGCAGCAAGTCATCAAGTGGTACGCGTTCAGTACGCAGCAACTTCACCGCGCGACGTCCCAGTCCCGGACCTTCCAGGAACATGTTCAAACCGTTCAAGATACTTCTCCCTTTGCGGGACCCACCCTGTACTAGCCTCACTGGTATACAGCAAACCAACTCCTGAATTGGCAACCCGCCCTCACACCTCCTGCGGGGCTTCAGCTGCTGGATACCGCCGCCACCGGAATGGACTGGCTTGCCATCGCCGCAACACTGGCCGCCAAAACGTATGCGGATGCCTCACGAGCCACCGCCATGCGCAGAGCGTAAAGCCTGCTGCAATGTGATCAATAGCGCGGGGCTGGAATCTCAAAAGCCGAGTTGATTGGCCACACCAGGTTCGATGTGCTGAAACCTTGAGCCTCGCCGATTTTCAGCCATGCTTTGGCGATTGCGGGTTCAACAACCGGCTTCCTGTACAGCAGACACATGTGCTTCCGGTCCGGCTGCCCCAGCAGCGCGATCTGCCCCGCGACGTCGACCTTGATGATGTAGATTTCACCTCGAAAGAAGGGCATCCAATGAACTGTTCCGGGATAGTCCACTTTCCATCTTGAATTCGCACTGTCAGTTGCAGTCGCCTCACCATGGAAGACTTTTTTGCCCAAGGTACTGTGCGTGTAGGTACTCACGACATCGATGAAGCCATCCTCGCGTAGCGTGTAGTCGCGGAACACGTCCCGCATCTGCAGATCATCACCGCTGGTCGGCGTCCGTACGACCTCGTACCAACGTCCCATGTGCGCCTCGACATCCACATAAGGCGCCCGCCATAGTTCCGGTTTCATTTTTATCGCGTCCATAAGACAGGTATGCATGGGCATCATTAAAGCCACTTGGCGCCAACGTTGGCCGTGAAGGCTGACGACAGGGCTTTCACGCTGCAGTGCGGGATCGGAATGCTGATACCTGCAGAAACAGCGCGCACGGCAGCAAGGAATCAGCCTAAAACCGCGAAGCTCAGAAAACGGAGATGAGCCACGGCCTTACCGTCCACCACGGCGCCTGCATCGCTCTTGCGCAACCGCTGGTTGAAGATGTTTTCTGCGTGCGTCGCACTGCCATAGGCGATTTCCAACCAGCCGCGCCAATGCTGCGCGGGTCATCGCTGTGCTGAGGGTTCGCCCATGACGACCGCCACGGCCGCCATCGCATCCTCATAACGTTTGCCTGCGTAATACGAATAATGCGCTCGCGGGCTCAATCGCTGACCTGACAACCGGATTGCAAAGAAGATCGAGAAGAAGTTCCGCGCCATGCGCATGGATACTTCGTGGCGCTTTCCGGTGGCGGGGCTGTACGCCCGCTTCGCGCCAGTCGCACTGCTCCAACAACGCGTGCCGCTACTGGCGGGGTTGCGATTGCTACCTGGTCGCTAGTACGGCAGTAACGGTATTCTTCGGCGCGGTGCCCCGCCTGTGCACGGGCGGGCTACGGCTTATTCGATGGAGTGGAGGGATTGATGACAGCGGGTTCCACAGCAAAGGTCGGCTCCACATCGGTAATGCGCTGGGTGGGAACGCTGCTGGGTCTGGTGCTGAGTGCAGGCTTGCTGTCAACGATTCTCCAGGACCGCTCAGCGCGCCTGCAGGCAGCGCAACACCAGAGTGCGGCGATAGCCCAAGGCGTGGACCGGCTGCTCCGCTACGAGATACGCAACCTGGAAAGAGCATTGAACGGCATGGCCGCCGAGGCTGACGGCTTCGCAGCCGATCCTTCCCATTGGGATCTGCCCGAAACCATCCGCGGTGTCATTTCACGTAATGGCGAGCTCCAGGATATCGATGTGTTCGGTGCTGATGGGAGCTTGCTCCACGGCGGCGTGAACGCGCCTACCGCGGCGTCAGCCGTATTGCAGCCATCACTTCAGACCGGCCAGTTGGGTGTGGGCGCGTTGCTGAAGCAGGGTCGCGCGCAGCCTGTCGTGCAGCTGGTGGTACGCACGCCGCACGGGAACTGGCTGGTGGCGCGGCTGCGCACGTCGGAACTGCAGTCGATGCTGGAGGACGTCGATGTGGGCAGGGACGGTGGCACCGCCATCATGACCCCGGCCGGTGTCGTGCTTTCGCACCAGGGCGCAAGCCTGGACTACGCAGACCTGCCCGGCGGCCTGGCAGAACAGCCGCCGCGACTACATGCAGGCGCTGATGGCGATCTGCTGACCAGTCTGGCGTCCAGCAGCGGTTATCCGTTCGTGGTGGCGGCGGCCCTGTCCAGGAACGAGGCGATGAAGCCCTGGAGAAACTACAGCGCATTCGCGGTGTCGCTGTTGGTGTTGTATTGGTTTGGCATGTTCTATCTGATGCGGCGGATGGCGGCATCGGAGGCAGTACGTCACAACGTACATGTTGAACTGCAGCGTCACGCGGACTGGCTCGGCAAGGCGCAGGAAGCCTCGCGCGCGGGAGTCTGGGCGATGGATACGGGCCGCGACCAGGTACGCGCCTCGGCGCATGCGGCAGAGCTGTTTGGTTTCCCGCGTGCCGAAGGCATGCTGCCGCTGAAGGAATTCTTCAACCGCATGCATGACGCGGACCGGCCACGGGTTGAGCAGGCATTCGCGCAGGCGTGGGAAAGCGGCAGCCCCTTCCGTGCCGAATACCGCATCATGCTGCCCGATGGGCAGCAGCGCTGGATAAGCGCGCGCGGCGCTCCGGTGCATGACCACGACGGGGTGCTGCGCATGACCGGCACCATCATGGATATCACGGTCCGCCGGCTGCAGCAGAGTGACCTGGAACGCGCCGAATCACAGTTCCGCGAACTGTTCGAGCGCAATCCACTTCCGTTCTGGGTATTCGACATCCAATCGCTGCGCTTCCTTGCGGTGAACGCGGCGGCGGTACGTCGTTATGGCTATTCCCGTGAGGAATTCCTGGCGATGACCATTCTTCAGATCCGGCTGCCCGAGCAGGCAACGGCGGTACAGGAGTCGGTCGATGATCAGGCCGAGCCCCGTGATTCGCAGCCCATCTGGTTGCATATGACCCGCGACGGCCGCCGCATGCACGTTCGCGTCTATAGCAGCAGCATCCGTTTTGACGGCCATGACGCGCGCCTGGTGCTGGCTGAGGATGTCAGCGACCGGGTGGCCTATGAGGCCGATCTGAAATGGCGTGCCGCGCACGAAGAAAGCACCGGCCTCCTGCACCTGCGTACGCTGCTGGAACGGGTGGATGCAGCCCACAGGGGAGCAGCCCCCAGCAGCCCTTACGCCATCATCCACATCCAGCTCCGTGACCTGGAACTGATGTCCTCCACCTTCGGGCGCGGAACCCGGGACGCCCTCATCCGCAGCATCGCGCGGCGCCTGCAGCGGATAGCCGAAGGCCACGGGCACTTGGCCTATGCACCGGCGGACGCGTTCGTGCTGGCGATCACGCAGGGCGAGAACTGGAACGATCTGGTGGATGCGCTGGGCGCGGCCTTTACCGAGACCATCGAGTCGGTGACCGGCGTGCATCGCTTGGAAGGCTGGATCGGCGTTGCCTTCCAACAGCCTGAAGAACTGGCCGAGCAGGTAGCCGGGCACGCCGTGCTGGCGGCCTTCGAGGCGCGCGCGCAGAACCTGCCAACGATGCATTACTCACCGCGCATGGCCGAGCATGCGGCGGACCGGCTGGCGACGGTGCACCGGCTGCGCAGCGCATTGGCCAACGCCGAGTTCGAGCTGTTCTTCCAGCCCATCAAACGGGTGCGCGATGGAAGCATCATCGTCGCCGAAGCGCTGCTGCGCTGGCACACCGAGGACGGCTATGTCTCCCCGGCTACCTTCATTCCGCTGTGCGAGGAATCCGGGCTGATCGTGCCACTTGGCGAATGGGTGATTGACGCAGCGGCGCGTGCACGCCAGACATTGGGCGCGTGGGGCCACGACGGCATCGCCATCGCCATCAACGTGTCCGCCGTGCAGTTCATGTCCGGCACGGTGTCGAGCATGCTGCGCGATGCACATCTGCGTTACCACCTGCCACGCGGCGCCCTGCATGTGGAGCTGACCGAAAGCGCGATGCTGCAGCGCCCGGAAATGGCACAGGCAACGATGGAGGAGCTACGGCGGGACGGTGTCTGCGTTTCGATAGACGATTTCGGCACCGGCTTCTCCAGCATGAGCTACCTGCGCGACCTGCCGCTGGATCACCTCAAGATCGACAGGAGCTTCGTACAGAACGTGCACAGCGACCCGCGCAATGCGTCCATCTGCAATGCGCTGGTCGCGTTGGGGCATGGCTTGGGGCTGAGCATTGTTGCCGAAGGCGTCGAGAGCCCCGCCGAGTTCGAATGGCTGGCCGCGCATGGCGTTGATTGCGTGCAGGGCTACTACATCGCACGCCCCATGCCTCTGCAGGCGTTCATCGAGTGGGTGGAAGCCAACGCTGCCTAGCCGCTCAGGTGCCGCCAGCGAGAAGCGACAGCAACAGCACCAGGGACAGCCATTGCGCCTGCAGAACTCGAACCGCGTACGTTCACTCGTCACCTTGTTCCGCTGTTCCTACGCGTGGCGCCGCTAGAACCAGCGGCGGCGGCGGCCCAGCAAGGTCATCGCTACCGAGAACAGCAACAACCCGACCACGATCGACCAGAAGCCCGCATCGCGCGTCTGGAACAGGCTGGCTTCGAAATTCATCCCCAACGCGCCGACGAACGTGGCCAGCACACCGGCGATCACGGTGACGAACGTCAGTACCCGCATCGATCCGTTGGTGCGCAGCGCGACCTGGCCACTGAACAGCTCGAAGCTGCCGACGACCAGTTCGCGCGCGTTCTCGATCATGTCCATGGCCCGTTCGAATCGTGTGTCCAGCGCGACGAAATGACGCTCTGCATCCCTGCTCTCCGACGGCCGGAAATCAGGCCGCGACAAGGTGCCGAACACGGCACGGTGCGGCGCCAGCATTCGACGCAGGCGCGACGCCCAGCGCCGCAACCGTTGCAGCTCCTGGAGGTTGGCTTCGATGTCATTGCTCGACATGTCCGATTCCAGGTGCTCGACGGCACATTCGAAATCGCTGACAGCGTCGAAGTACCCGGATAGCTGGCGGTCCAGCAGCGTGGCGACGAAGCTCTCCGACGACAGGCTGCCGATGACGGCGCCATGCGCAGTTTCACGCAAGGCGGCCAGAAACGGGATTTCCTCGCTGTGGTAGGTGATCACACGGTTGCGCCCCACCACGCAGGTCAGTACGGCACCACTCACCAGCTCGTCGCCCTGTGCCGGCGCTACGGCGACGGCGCGCGCCCAGAAGTACTCTCCCTCGCGTTCCACCAACGGCGTGCTGCCAGACTCCAGCAGCGGCCGTACAAGCGCGGGCAGTTCGCAGGCGCGCCACAGGCTATCCAGTGTCTGCTCGTCGGGTGCCGACAGATCCACCCACAGCAACTCATCTTCCGTAGGCAGGCATTCGCCCATGTCGGCCAGGCTCAACTCATGTGGCGGTGCATTGGATCGGAACAATCGGGCAAAGAAACCCGGCACGGCGGCCCTGCTTTCCATCTACCGCTCCTCCTTCAAACACAGGCAACCATTGATGGCGGTACGTTGTGTCCTGTCGCACCCCAGCGCTGCACATCGCAACGCTGGGGACCCGCTGCGGCTGCAGCTGCCTGTGGTGTAGCCAGCCCACCGATAACGACGCGTGAGCAGGCGTGAAGCGAACGCAGGCGTGTTGTATCCGCATGCATCAACACAGTGTGTTCACACAAATCCACGGACTACCAACGACCGTACATGGAGCATGCAGATCAACTCAGAACGTGGTGATGAGCATGACCAGCATCTGGATGGCCTCTCATCCCTTCGTTCCCACCCCACAGGTACTGAGCGGTGACATCAATGCCGACGTGGTGGTTGTCGGTGCCGGCATTACCGGCCTGCTGACGGCGTGGCGGCTGTGCGACGCGGGCTACCAGGTGGTAGTTCTGGAGGCAGGGCTGGCCGGGCAGAAGAACACCGGTGCCTCCACAGGCAACCTCTATGCCGCCACGTCGCAGATGGCAGGCATGCTCGACAAATGGGGGAAGGATGTCGTGCGCGAGGTGGTTGCCGCACGCATGCACGCCATTGCCGGGGTCGAGACACTGGTCCAGCAACAGCTGATTGAATGTGGTTTCGCGCGCGCGCCGCTGCAGTGGGGTATCGAAGGCAGCGGCCAGGTCGAGTTGCAGGCGTATCAGCGGGAGCTCGCGGCATACCAGACTGCCGGCCTGAATCCGCAGACGGGCCGGAGCAGCCTGCCCTTCGCGTTGACCGAATCGTTCAACGTGGAAGCACAGGCGCAGTTTGATCCCTACCGGTTCTGTCGTGCCTTGCTTGCCCAGCTGAGCCAGCACGCTGCGGTATTCGAGCAGAGCCAGGTCACCGACATCGACGCCCGCGCGGGCCGGGTGACCACGGCCAACGGGACGGTGCACGCCACCCACATCGTTCTGGCAACGCATTCACCGGCGGGCTTCAACCTGCTGCAGGCGGAAATGGAGGTGTACCGCGAGTACGGCATCGCGGTCCCGGTCGAGACGCCGCCTGCCGAAGGCATTCATTGGGTGACCGACAGTGGCCGCTCGCTGCGCTCGGTACCGGGGCGGCAGTCGCCGTTGCTGGTAGTCGTCGGCGAAAAACATCGCACCGGCGAATGGTCTCCTGCGCAGGACCCTGTCGGCCGCCTGCTTGACTATGCGCAGCAACGGTTCGTGGTGAACGGCCCGGTGGCGGCAAGCTGGTCAGCCCAGCAGTTCAAACCCGCTGACGGGCTGCCCTATATCGGCAGCAGCGCACATGAAAATGTGTGGGTCGCCACCGGTTTCCAGGCCGATGGCTTGACCTGGGGTGCGCTTGCGGCCGAGTTGATCGTCCAGGGCATCGAAGGGCAGCAGCCCAGCGACCTGGCACATCTGCTCAGTCCGCTGCGGATAACGCCGATCAAGTCGGCCGCTGGCTGGGCCAGAACCAATGCCACGGTGATCAAGCATATGGTCGGCGACCGCCTGAAGGCGGGAGCCGACGATGGCACGGAGATCGCACCGGGCTCCGGACGTATCGTGGGCCGTGGCGAGAACCGTTGTGCCCTGTATCGCGACCCAAGCGGCATGTTGCATGCAATGTCTCCGGTCTGCCCGCATCTGAAATGCATCGTGCAGTGGAACGGGGAAGCCAGCAGTTGGGACTGCCCGTGCCACGGCAGCCGCTTCAGCCCCACCGGTGAACTACTCGAAGGCCCCGCATTGACGGGACTGGCAAGTAAACGAGCGCCTTCCTAGGCCATCCCTTCATGCACGCGCAGCCGCGCGGGTGAGCAACCACGGCAAGGCCAGGCCCATGCCGAACGCTGCGTAGATGCAGAACATGTCCACCGGTTGCAGCCGTCGCTCAAAGCCCGGCGTCATCCGCGACGGTACGACCTTGTAATCGACCAGATACGCAGTGACAGCTGTTGCTGCAGCCAGCGTTACAACCGGCTGCGGTGAGCAGCGGCCCCGCCGCAGGGTTTCATACCCCGTTGCCCAGAACACGGAGGACGCATGATGGATCAGATACCCCGTAACGGTATGGCGAATGCTCCAACCTGTGCGACGGTGCGCCTGGCGCGGCCAGATCCATTGGCTGGTGGCATTGGTGCCGGCGGCCGCCGCATTGCTGCGGCGGTAGCTGAACCACGAGACCAACACGCTGGACACCACACTGGCGCAACTTCCGGAGCACAGGGCGCGCACGAACAATTGCTTCACCGTGCGCCGCTGTGTGTGTTCATCAGCGGCGGCACCGGGTTGATCGGCAAAGCACTGGCGGAGCGACTTGAGCGTTGTGGACATGGGGTCATCCTGGGAGTGAGGGACGAAGCCGAAGCTTCACGCAGTCAGCCGGGTGCGCGCTTTGTCCACCTTGATTTCACCGGCCGCCCCGATCCATCCGTTGTTGCGCTGCTGGCCGGCGTGGACGTGGTGGTGAATGCCGCAGGCATCTTCAACGAGACCTCCACGCAGAGTTTCGACGACGTGCATGTGAAAGGCCCGTGCACTCTGTTCGACCTTGCCGCCCAGGCCGGTGTGAAGCGCATCATCCAGATATCCGCACTCGGCGCGGAGCTGCATGCTGACACGCGTTATTGGCGCAGCAAGGCCCGGGGGGATCGCTGTGCGAGCGCGTTTGCAGGAACCGCCGTGGTGGTGAGGCCTTCGTTGGTATATGCCGCGTTGGGCGCCAGCAGTGTGCTGTTTCAGCGTCTGGCAGTGCTGCCGTGGCTGCCGTTGCCGGCCACAGCCGGCGAGGTGCAACCTATTCACCTGGATGACCTGGTCGATGGCCTGGTCGCGCTGGTGCAGCACCCGCAACCGCCGCCGCTGATTGCCGCTGTAGGCCCGGTTGCGCTGGGCATGGATGCCTATCTGCGGGCGCTTTCTCCAGCACCGGTCAAGCGCCGTATCGTGTGGCGCATTCCAATGCGCGTGGCCCTGCCGTTGGCAAAATGCCTGCAGAAGCTTCCCGGCAGCACCGTCAGTACGGATGCGCTGAAGATGCTCGCCCATCCAAACACCGCCAATGCTGCGCCATGGGCGGCCCTGGTCGGCAGGCCGCTGCGGCGGCCGGAGCAGTTCGTCGAACCAGCGCGTCGGCAGCAGGCCCATCAGCTGGCGGTGCTGGCCAACATGCTGCCGGTGCTGCGGCTGAGCCTGTCACTGACGTGGTTGGTAACTGCGTGGGTGTCGGCATTTGTTTACCCGCAGGCGGCCAGCCTCGACTTGCTGGTGCGCGCGCAGGTTCCGCTGGTGGTGGCACCACTGGCGCTGTACACGGCAGCACTGCTGGACGCGGCACTGGCATTGGCAATGTGGGTGCGGCGCTGGCGACGCGGTGTGTATCTGCTGCAGATAGGCCTGATGCTGGTGTACAGCGTGATCATCAGCCTGTGGCTGCCCGAGTACTGGGCCCACCCCTACGGGCCGATGGTCAAGAACCTGCCGATGCTCGCATTGACCGCACTGCTGCTCTGGCTGGAGAGTCCGCATGGACGTCGTACTCGTTAAATACCTGCATATTCTTTCCTCGACGTTCCTGTTCGGAACCGGCGTGGGCACTGCGTTCTACCTGTTGTTGATCAGCCGCGAACGCGACCCCGCCGTGGTTGCGCCGGTTGCACGCCTGGTGGTGATTGCCGATTGGTTGTTCACCGCCACCACCATCATCCTGCAGCCACTGTCGGGGCTGTACCTGGCCCATCGCATGGGCATAGCACTGACCACGCCCTGGCTCTACTGGTCGGTGGTGCTGTTCATCCTGGCCGCGCTCTGTTGGTTGCCGGTGGTCTGGCTGCAGATGAAGCTGCGCGACATCGCCGAGGCAGCTGCAGCGTCCGGGCAGCAGCTGCTGCCGCTGCGCTACTACCAGTATCTGGGCGCATGGGCCGCGCTGGGCGTGCCGGCCTTGATCTCGTTCCTGATCGTGTTCTACCTGATGACCGCCAAACCCGCGCTTGGCTGAAACCACGCTTATGCAATCGAAGGATGGAACACCTGGAGGTGACTATGGAAAATACTACGCACTACCTGTCAGACGATGAGCGAATGACCCTGCAGACCGCCTACCAGCTGCACGGGAGCGGCGCCGAATTCTGGGAGACCTACCAGACGCTGCTGCGCCTGGTCACGACACGGACGGGCGACCACGCCAATGTCGCCAACGAACTGGCAAGCCTGGCTGTACAGATAGGGGCCACCGACGAAGCGCTGTTCGTCTGAGCTATCGGGCCGCTCGCAATCGTGAGCCAATGCAGGAATGCGGCCCCACTCCTTGCCGGCTCATCCCATCGCGCAGGCAACTGTGGATGACATCATGCCGACGGTATCGCCGACGTTTTCGGCAGCGGCACTTCCACCACGCACTCCACACCTCTGCTGGTCAGCTCATAGGACGTCCGCGCTTTGAGCTGATAGGGCAATGCCCGTTCGATCAACTCCCGGCCATAGCTGCCCTTGCGCTCGGGATGCGGCTCGACCTCGCCGTAGAACTCCTCACTCCAGGTCATCTTCAATGCCGGCGTGCCATCTTCCCAACGATGGACATGCCAACGCACGGTCAGCTTTCCGGTGTCGGAACCGAGCGCGCCGTACTTGGCTGCATTGGTCGCCAGTTCGTGCAGCGCCAAGGCAAATGTCTGCAATGTGGTCGAACGCAAGCCCACGCCTGTTGGCCCGTCAAGCACCACGCAGCCGCGTTCGGCACCGTGCGCTTGCAGCTCCTGATGCAGCAGCTTGTCAAACGCCACCTTGCCGCCGTCGTCCAGACTGGACAGCAGCGACTGCACCCTCGCGATGGCTTCGATACGGTTGCCGTAAGCGTCGCGGAACTGGTCAATACTTTCGCATTCACTGAGCGTGCGGTCGGCCACCGCACGGATCACCGCCATCAGGTTGCGGGTGCGATGCTGCAGCTCGGCCATCAGCACCTGGGCACGGCCAGCGGCTTCCTTCTCTTCGGTGCAGTCATGGCCAATGCCACCGATGCGCACCACGCGCCCTTCGGGATCAAGCAATGGGAACTTGGTATTGCGCATCCAGCGGATGGCACCGTCTCCTCTGAGAATCCGGTACTCGATCACCATCCGTTGGCCCGTGCGGACGCGCTTCAGTGCGTCGTGCACCTTGTGCTGGTCTTCGGGGAGTATGTGGCTGAGCCAGCTTTCCAGTGTCGGGTGAGCCAGCATGGCGCCGCATTCGGAGCCATAGAGCCGCTCGAAAGCATGGCTGAGGTATTCCAGGTCCAGCGTCTCGGCGTTGCGTATCCACAGCACGTCCGAAGATGCATTGCTGAATTGTGCAAACCGCGCCGTGCTCTCCTGCAGGGCGCGCCCGGTGTCGATGTGATCGGTGATGTCATGGATGGTGCCAACCACACGCTCCGGTTCATCGACCGGCTGCGACAGGAACAGACGCTTCAGCAGCAGGCAACGTTGCTGGCCATCGGGCAACCAATACCGGAAGCGACAGGTAAATTCGTCGTATTCCTCGCCCGCCCGCAGCAACACCGTGCGCAGCGCTTCCCGGTCCCGCTCATGGACGCGGGCCAGCAAGGCCTGCATGGTTGGCGCAATGACGCTGGGGCGATAACCGCAGATGTCGAAGCGGCGGTCTGCCCATACGATGGAATCGTCCTCTACCTGCCACACCCAACCCGCAAGATCAGCCGACACCACCGGCGGAATCCCCATGTCCGAGCCACCGCGTTCGGGATCAATGGACATCGCCGCTGATATCCAGCAGCGCCGCCAACTTTTCCCTTACCTGCTCCACACCAAATGGTTTGGTGCACTGCGGGCTGTCGGCATAACGCGGCGGCACCAGCTCCCGGTCGTAGCCTGAGGTGAACAGCAACGGCACGTGTTCATTGCTCAGTCTGTCCGCTACTGGATACACGCTTTGCCCACCCAGGTTGACATCCAGGATCGCTGCATCCGGCAGCGGGCACGTGTCCAACAGCACATCGGCGTCTTCGAGGTTTGCAACCGGCCCCAGAACTTCGGCACCGTCGCCTTCAAGAAGATCGCGCAGACACTGAGCCAGAATGTATTCGTCTTCGACCACAAGAATCCGTCGTCCGGCGAGATTGCTAGGCATCAGGGCGGTTCCTTTGAATCTGAATGGAAATATCAGCCCGTCCGTGTTCTGCAAGCGTGAAAGAAGCGAACAATGAAGTGAGGCCGCCTTCAAACAACCAGGCAATGGCCGTGTGGCAAGAGTCAACGTGTATGCGCTTCAACTGACGACGACGTAACGCCTGCGGGACTACGGTTTGCCTGTGTTGGCAGGCGCCGCCCACACCCGCTTCCGCGCGCCGCGGGCAGACAAACGTCATCCTCGGCAACGCCGGCGCCTGCGTACCCCCACGTTCAGCGGACACCGCCAAATGGACAATCAGCGCCTGCACCACCTTCGCAACGACTTGAACGTTGTGACCTTGGGCCTGTCCTTGCTTAGAAGGCAGTTGGATGGCAAGGCGCCGACAGAGGCGCTGGACACACTTCGCCACATTGAAAAGGCTGCCGAGCGTTGCGGATCGGCCATCCGGTCTCAAAGTCAGGCGACGAAAGCCTGAGACCGCTGGCACCCATTCATCCAACGTGGGTGCCGATAGCAGCGCAGGAATCCGGGGCACCGAAGAAGGCGCTTTGAAGGCGTTGCAGATGCCTGCTGTTTCATCCGTACGTCACCGCCTGCCGATCCAGGAGATTGAGATGGTCCGCCGCAACCACGACAGGGGCAACGTGCTGCAAACAGTCCGCTTGCCTGCGCTCTCGCACGTCCCCAGCACGGATCGCGAATGCCGTGATCGGAACCATGAAGATCAGAAAACCGTTGCCAACGGCGTTCACGGATGCCGCAAAGGTACGCAAGCGCGTACCCACGCAAGCACAGCCGCACTGCGCTCGCGGCACCGCGCTCCATCCTCGAAATGGGCCACCGCACATTCCCTGCGTCAGCCAACGGAAGGCGATGCCATGACGCGGAGCTCAAGGTGACCAAGGCGCTGCCAAGCCGGCTTCCCCCACCCTTTCATTGGGTGGAAGAGCAGGACCGGAAGCATCTGTTCCTGGGCAGCACAAAGGTGCTGGAAATCTGCAAGCGCAACCGCGGATGGATAGTGCATATCTTTCTGCAGGACCCGGAACGCCCGCAGCCGATCGTCGCGGTAGGCTCGGCCAACGCAGGCATGCGCTGGGGTGCGAACTGGGCAAAGCTGCGCGTGCGCCTGCTCTCATCTCTCGCAGCAGCCAAGGATGATCACACGCCCACAACACCGTCCTGAACAGGCCACGGTGACCGCTTTGAAACGCCTTTCAAACGCTTTCTGATGCAGTTGTTGCCGGTTGGCCACGCAATGAAGGAGGGCAGCCAAGGCGACAGGTGATCATCTGCTCACAGCGATCCACGGATGCACAACACAGTGCTTGCCAAGATGCTGGTGTGCGCTGGACTCAGGCACCCCGCATCCACGCTTACGCATACAGCGAAGTGGTCAGCGCCTGCATCCAAACAAAGGAAATGCCCAATGAACATCCGCATCCTCACAACTGCACTTTCCTTGGCCTGCACCATTGCATTGGCCGGCTGCCGGGGTGAACCCGACCATCCCGCGCCGTCAGACCCAGCGCCGAGCACACCTGCCACCGCGTCTGCCGCCGGCACCGCCAGCCCTGACGCGGCCGCCGAGAAACCAACAATGCCGGATCAAAGCGCCGGTGAACGCTCCGCGCTCGGCGTGTTGAACGCCATCAACGATCACGAGATCGCCGCTGGCCGCCAGGCGCTGGAGAAAAATGTCAAAGGCGAGGTCGCCGACTATGCGCGGCTCATGATCAACGAGCACACACGCAACAAAGAGCAGACCAACGCGCTGAATCCGGATAACCAGAGCGCGGATGCCAAAACCCAGGCGGCCGCCGGCCAAGCGCTGCTCGATCAGATCAACAGCAAACAGGGCGATGCCTACAGCAAGGCGTATGTGGCGGCGATGATCACCGGGCATACCGACGCATTGGCTGCTCTGGACGACAAGCTGATCCCCGCTACAGCCAGCCCGCAGGCCAAGGCCCATCTTCAGCAGACACGGGAGCATGTGGCGCGTCATTTGACCCAGGCCCGCGCACTGGCCAAGGACGAGAAGCAGGCCGCGCCCGACAAGGCTGATTGACCTTCATCCCGCTCTACCAGGCTGACCGATGTTGAGCCCATCCGTACCGAGGAGAACACTCATGGCAAAGCTGCCGTTCAATCCAACGGGCACTGCAAGCCACCAGAACAAGCCGCACACCGCTGACAAGCTTCGCAACGACAAGGCGTTGTGGAAGGACCATGACATGTCCGACGCGCAACACACCGCCAAGCCGGAGGACTACGAGCGTCCACCACCGCCCGCCCGAAAAGAAAAATGATCTCCCACGTTGAACAATAAAAAAGGCCCCGCGATGCGGGGCCTTCTGCTTTTGGAGCTCAATCAACGATTGCGCTCTTACTCGCTGCGGCTCTGGTCCTTCCGGTTCTGATCGTTCTGATCATTGCGGTTCGGGTCCTTGCGGTTCTGATCATTCTGATCAGTGCGCTTCTGATCGTTCTGGTTCTGATCGTTCTGGTTCTGGTCATTGCCAGTCTGATCATTCGGATTCTGATCATTCTGGTTCTGCTCATTGCGGGTCTGTTCGTTTTCGCGTGGATTCTGGCTCATGGTGTTTCTCCATCCCCGCCAGCGGAATGCTGCGGTACGGTGTCATCCTCGCGCCTGCCGCATGTTGAGGAAGTGCACAGGTGTGACGCGCATGTGCATTGTCTCGACGGTTCAGCAGAACAACTCGCGCCTACGCTTCATGGCGCGATCAATGCAGGTTCCCGGGCCGGATTGCGGTGGGCTTCGATGGCGGCAACAAAGTCTGCTATCACGTCATCGTTGAGATCCTCGGCCATGAGCAGCAGCGGGTCGTGTTCAAGCACGCCTGGCCCTGCAGTCTCCAGCACCGCCTTGGCATCACCAACGAACAGCAGAGGCTTGCCATGCCGATAGGCGTCGCGTACGTGCTCCAAGGCGCGCACGTCCCGCGAGAGCGTATCCACCGCCTTCATTCCCGACGCGACCACCAAGGCGTCGAACAGCACGCCTGGCTCGTTTTCCAATGACGCATCTGCATCGATGACGCCGCCCTCCTCGCTTTCCAGCGCCCCCACATGCGGCCCTACAAGGCGCACCATCGCACCCTGCGCGCTCAGTGCCTCGGCCAGCACGACGAGGTCGCCCTGCCGGCTTCCATCCGCCACCAGGATGGCGATACGGCGCGTGTGCACACCACCTTCGCCTGGCCGCGCCAGCAACGACAATGCAGGCGAGTTGGCAACTTCTACTTTCACCTTGCCTTTTGAAATGCTTGGCATGCGCGGTGGCAGCGGCATACCCAGCCCCTGCGCCACCTGCGCTGCGAGTGCCTCAGATGCATTACGGAGCATGGACACCACGCGTTTGCGCACCGCCGGCACTGTAACCTTGCTCAGCTCGAACCGGAACGCCTCGGCGATGTGGCGCTGCTCCGCTTCGGTCTGGCTTTCGTAGAAAAGCGTGGCCTGGGCGAAGTGCTCCGCAAATTTCTCGGGTTTGGCACGGACTTCGTCGCCCTGTACGGGCTCGGCGAAAGACACAAAGCCGGCACCGCCGGCCTGGAAAGGGCAACCGCCCGCCAGCGAGTTGGGTTCGTAGGACACCCTGCCCCGATGTACCGCTTGGCGGTGCATCCCGTCGCGCTGATTGTTGTGCACCGGAACAACAGGCGCATTTATCGGAATCTCATGGAAATTCGGCCCGCCCAACCTGCTTATCTGCGTGTCCACATACGAATGAATGCGACCGGCCAGCAGCGGATCGTTGCTGAAATCAATGCCGGGAATCACATGCGCCGTGCAGAACGCCACCTGCTCGGTTTCGGCAAAAAAATTGTCGGGATTGCGGTTCAGCACCATGCGCCCGACGGGCTGCACCGGCACCAGTTCCTCCGGCACCAGCTTGGTTGCATCCAATACATCAAAGCTGAAGCTTTCCGCCTGTTCTTCGGTGAACACCTGCACGCCCAACTCGTACTCCGGATACTCGCCGGCTTCGATGGCTTCCCACAGGTCGCGGCGATGGAAGTCCGGATCCGCACCGGCGATCTTTACCGCCTCATCCCATACCAGCGAGTGCGTGCCCAGCTTCGGCGACCAATGGAACTTGCAGAACACGGACTTGCCGCGCGCATTCACCAGCCTGAAAGTATGGACGCCGAAGCCCTGCATCATCCGATAGCTGCGCGGAATGGCGCGGTCGGACATCTGCCACATCAACATATGAGTGGATTCCGGCATCAGCGACACAAAATCCCAGTACGTATCATGCGCCGATGCTGCCTGCGGCATGGCGTGGTGCGGCTCTGGCTTTACCGCATGCACCAGATCAGGAAACTTGATAGCGTCCTGGATGAAGAAAACCGGCATGTTGTTGCCAACCAGGTCCCAGTTCCCCTCCTCGGTATAGAACTTGACCGCGAAGCCGCGTACATCGCGTGCCGTGTCCTTGGAGCCGCGCTCGCCGGCAACGGTTGAGAAGCGCACGAACACCGGCGTTTGCTTGCCGGCTGTCTGGAAAGGCGCGGCGCGGGTCAGCGCGGAGAGGTCTTCATACGCTTCAAAGTAGCCGTGTGCGCCAGAGCCGCGTGCATGAACGATACGCTCGGGAATACGTTCGTGATCGAAGTGGGTGATCTTCTCGCGCAAGATGAAGTCTTTCAACAGCGCAGGCCCGCGTACTCCAGCTTTTAGGCTGTTCTGGTTGTCAGCAACCGGCACCCCTTGATTCGTGGTGAGCTGCTGATCCATCGCATCGTTGCGTGCCCGCGGCAGCGCCCCGCCACCCGAGTCCTGCCCTGGCGCAGCGGCAATCCCCGTCTTTTCGTTTGCGTTCGATTCGCTTGTGGTACTTGCACCCGCTGCGGTGGAGGGGGCAGTGAAGTGCTCACCCTCCGGTGGCGACAGTGCGTTTTTCCGGCCGTGCTCGGCCGCCTTCTGTGCATTGTGTGCACGCGCTGCGGACCAGTCATCCATGGCTTTCGGCACCGCATCCACGTCACGGACAGGTTTACGCGAGCTCGCCTGCGCCGGGCCGCTGTCAGAACGTGCGGCGGATTTTTCCGGATGAGTGGGTGATGAGGGATGTTTGCGGCTGGCCATGACAGGGACTCTTCTGGACGGCTCTCAAACATAGTCACATGGGGTGAAACACACGTGATCCGAATGTCGGTTCCAATCACGGCGGGTTGACCGCAGCCAGCGCAGTTTCCAGCGACACCCAGCCGTCGAGATGATCATGAGAGCACTCACCTATCAGGGCGCCAACAACGTAAGCATGGAAACCGTACCCGATCCTGAAATCATTGCAGCTGACGACATGATTCTGCGGGTGACGGCAACTGCCATCTGCGGATCGGACCTGCATATTCTTCACGGAAAGATTCCGGGCATGAAAGATGGTGACATCCTCGGCCACGAATTCATGGGTGTTGTCGAAGAAGTTGGTTCGGAGGTGACGCGCGTGAAACCTGGCGACCGGGTGGTTATTCCCTTCGTCATCGCCTGCGGTCAGTGCTTCCATTGCTTGCTGAATGAGTACGCCGCCTGCGAAACCACCAATAGCGGCCCCGGTGCGGCAATGAACCCGAAGAGCATCAAGCCGCCAGCGGCGTTGTTCGGCTACAGCCATATGTACGGCGGCATTGCAGGTGGACAGGCGGAACTTGTGCGCGTACCCAAAGCCAACGTCGGCCCATTGGTGGTGCCGGATGTGCTCAGCGATGAACAGGTATTGTTTCTCTCGGACATTCTGCCAACCGGCTACCAGGCAGTGCTCAACGCGGGGGTCAAGCCCGGTTCAACGCTGGCGATCTTCGGTGCCGGGCCGGTGGGCTGCATGGCCGCAGCCTGCGCGCGCATGCTCGGTGCCGAAACCATCTACATGGTCGACCACAACCCTTACCGGCTGGAATTCGCACGCGATACCTATGGCGTGCTGCCGATCAACTTCGACCAGGACCACGACCCGGCCGAGCTCATCATCCAGGCAACACAGGGGCGCGGTGTAGACGCCTGTATCGATGCGGTGGGTTTCGAGGCCAAGGGCAGCACCACCGAGACCGTGCTCACCACGCTGAAACTGGAAGGTTCCAGCGGTAAAGCGCTGCGCCAATGCATAGCCGCGACGCGGCGCGGCGGCACGGTAAGCGTACCGGGTGTCTATGCCGGCTTCATCCATGGTTTCCTGTTTGGCGACGCGTTCGACAAGGGCCTGACCCTCAAGATGGGCCAGACCCACGTGCAGGGCCTGATGCCGGAATTGCTGGAGGCCATAGGCGAGGGACGACTGAAACCGGAAGTGATCATTTCCCACCGCATGAAATTGCAGGATGCAGTACGCGGCTATGAGCTGTTCGACGAGCGGCAGGACAACTGTCGCAAGGTGGTACTCACCCCATGATTGCGGCGGCTATTGGCGATGCCAAACGGAACTGACATCGGCACGCAAGCAAGAGCCCCTCAGCGAGGGGCTCTTTGCACGGCATTCCTGCCGCCATCATCAGCGCCTGCGCAACGGCAGCCAGCAGGCGCGGCGGGGAAGTGCGGTTCCGCGCTTACTTGTTGGCCGCGAGGGTAAGACCACTCGCATCAACGCGTTTCACGCCCTGGATGCCGCCCGCAGTGGCGACCGCCCGCTCCTTCTCTGCGGCACTGCCGACCATGCCGCTCAGCGCAACCACGCCGTTGACGGTCTCAACCTTGATTTCCATGCCCGGTACATTGCTGGTGGTCAGCAGGTCGGCTTTCACCTTGGTGGTGATCCACGTATCGCTGCCCGGCTGCTGGGAATCCGTCTGCGTGGTGTGCCCGGCCTTGGCCTTGTCATGTGCCGTTGGCGGGTTGCCCGCGCTTGCCACCGCAGCGGCCATGCCCAGTGGAATCACCAGCATCATTGCGAATCGGCTCATGTTTGCTCGGTTCATTGACGTGTCCTTGAACGGAGCAGGAGAGCTCCATCGCCAGCGTCTGCCTGTTGCGGTTAACGAGGCGCATCCCTGCACCCAAGCGTGCTCATCTACCGATGACATTGATGTACGCAGTTCTCACTGCAGCAGTGTGGATGATGATCAGCGCGGTTCCGTGTGCTGCGGGGGCCCTGATCCGCGCGTCGCTTGATGTGGATACGCGCGGCACCCGTGCGGTGGCGACGCTGTTCCCTGCCGCCAACTGAAGCTTGCGGCGGAGCGGTCAATTCATCTTGATCGGCTTGAAGGCCGTCATCCGCATTCCTGCAGGCGTTGAGCGCCTATGAAGAACCGGGTATCGGCGTGTTGGCGCGTTCATCCATGATCACCTCGCCATCTTCCTTGACGAACGCAGCAGCCAGTGGCGGCAGGATGGCCAAGACGGCTTCCGACGGGCGCGCGAGCCGCACGCCCAGGTCGGTTTCCACAAACGGTCTGTTGATCAGAATCGGATGCGCCAACATGGCATCGATCAGTTCATCGTCGGTAAGGCCCGGATCGTCCAGGCCGAGCTCGGCGTAAGGCGTTCCTTTCTGGCGGATTGCCTCCCTCACGGTCAACCCAGCCTTGTCGATCAGCTCATGCAATCGCGCCTTGGTTGGCGTGTCGGTCAGGTAGTCGATGATCACCGGTTCGATGCCGGCATGCCTGAGCAGAGCAAGCACGTTTCTGGAGGTTCCACAGTTGGGGTTGTGGTAGATCGTCGCCTTCATGCTGCGGCTCCTGCGGCCGCGGCAGAAGTTGTGGCGCCGGACGCTGCAGCAAGCGCTGCCACCGCCGCCTCACCCTTGCGCTCGCTGTAGCGATCAACCAGGTAGTCACTGCGATCCCTGACCAGCAGCGTGAACTTCACCAGTTCCTCCATCACGTCGACGACGCGGTCGTAATACGCCGATGGCTTCATCCGCCCCTGCTCATCAAACTCCTGCCAGGCTTTTGGTACCGACGACTGGTTGGGGATGGTGACCATACGCATCCAGCGGCCGAGCAAACGCAAGGCGTTCACCACGTTGAAGGACTGCGAGCCGCCGCTGACCTGCATCACCGCGAGCGTGCGGCCTTGGGTGGGGCGAATGCCGGCGTCCTCCAGCGGCAGCCAGTCGATCTGGTTTTTCAGTACGGCAGTCAATGTTCCGTGTCGTTCCGGACTGACCCAGACCTGGCCTTCAGACCACAGCGAGGCCTCGCGCAGTTCGCGCACCTTCGGGTGATCGGCCGGCACTGCATCCAGCATTGGCAGCTCATGAGGATCGAATAGCCGGGTCTCGGCACCGAAGTGCTCCAGCAGGCGCTGTGCCTCCAGGGCGAGCTTCCGGCTGAAGGACTGGGGCCGGAGCGAGCCGTAGAGGATCAGGATGCGCGGCCTGTGTGTACTCGGGCGCAGCACGTCCAGATCGGAGTGGGCAGGCTGTTGCACAGCGCCGGCGTGGATATTGGGTAGGTCGAGCACGGCTTGTCCCTCTTCATCATTTCCACTATTCTAGAACTATGGAACATATAACTGCAACGCGGGCGCTGGCCGCACTCGGTCACGGAACCCGCTTATCGATCTACCGCCTGCTTGTCGAAGCAGGCCGCGGCGGCAAGCTGGCCGGCGAGATCGCCGAGGCACTGACGCTTCCCGGCGCCACCCTGTCCTTCCACCTGAAGGAGTTGTCCGCCGCCGGCCTGGTCAGCTCAGAACAGCGCGGCCGCACGGTCTGCTATCGCGCCAACTTTGACGCCATGACCAGCCTGGTCGATTACCTGACCGAGAACTGCTGCGCGGGCGATCAATCCTGTGGCACGCCAGGGCACTGCTGATGAATGACATGGCTGCGGCGCCTGCCGGGCGCCTGTCATTCCTGGATCGCTTCCTGACCGTCTGGATCTTCCTGGCAATGGCGGTCGGCGTGGGCCTGGGCGCAGCCTTCCCCGGGCTGCAGTACCGAATAGACGCGCTGAGCGTTGGCACCACCAACCTGCCCATCGCCATCGGCCTGGTCCTGATGATGTTTCCGCCACTGGCCAAGGTGGACTACGCGCAACTGGGCGTGGTGTTCAAGGACAAGCGCGTACTGGCGCTGTCACTGATCCAGAACTGGCTGATAGGGCCGGTTCTGATGTTCGCCCTGGCGGTGATCTTTCTGCGCGACCAGCCGGGGTATATGACCGGGCTCATTCTGATCGGCTTGGCGCGTTGCATCGCGATGGTTCTGGTCTGGAACCAGCTGGCAAAAGGTGACAACCAATACGTCGCCGGATTGGTCGCATTCAATTCCCTGTTCCAGATTGCACTGTTCAGCGTCTACGCCTGGTTCTTTCTTTCCTGGTTGCCAACTGCGCTGGGGCTGCACGGCGTGGTGCTCGATGTAGGTTTCTGGCCGGTTGCCGAGGCTGTCCTGATCTACCTGGGCATCCCCTTCGCTGCCGGGTATCTGGTGCGCCGGGCGTTGACCCGGTCGAAGGGGCTTGATTGGTATGAGCACAGGTTCCTGCCCGCCATCGGCCCGATAACCCTGGTCGCGTTGTTGTTCACGATCACGGTGATGTTCGCCATGAAGGGCGGCGATGTACTCAAACTGCCGTGGGATGTGCTGCGCATCGCTGTCCCGTTGACGATCTATTTTCTGGTCCAGTTCACCGTCAGCTTCTTCATGGGCAAGCTGATCGCCAAAGACTATCCGCGCACTACCGCCATCGCGTTCACAGCGGCGGGCAACAACTTCGAGCTTGCCATCGCTGTGGCGGTAGCTGCGTTCGGCATCAGCTCGCCGGTCGCATTCGCCGCCGTCATTGGCCCACTGATCGAAGTGCCGGTTCTGATCCTGCTGGTACACGTCGCGCTCCGGCTGAAGCGAGGTTTCGCGTAGCGCCTCCTCACGGAGGCGGTGCGGGCAAGCCTTCGCTATCAGCTGGAGTGCGCACCGGGGCAGTAGTGGCCTGCTCCACTATTGCGCCGAGCGGGCTAATGGGTGGGGTTCGCGCGCTTCAGCGAAAGCGATCACTCTTCCTGTCCACCGCCGCCATCAACCTCATCGCGGTGGCCCAAGCTGTAATCCACCTGGCAGTTCTGGCAGAAAAACGTACGACGGTTGGTGGTCCCCATATACCGCTTGCTTACCGGCCCGCCGCATTGCGGGCAGGTTCGTCGGGTATGCACCTGCCAGTGCTGCTTCAGTACGAAGGCGCGCTTCCATTCAAGGAACTGGAAACTGTAGAGGCGCGCCTGGTTGATCAGTTGCGTGAGTTTGCGCGGCGGCAAATCACCGACACGGGTGGCTGGATGCACGCCGGTCAGGAACAGAACTTCATTCTTTATGATGTTGCCCACGCCGGAGAAAATGGTCTGATCCAACAGAGCGTCGCAGACCATCAGCGCCGGTGCGGCCTTGAGCTTGCGCCGCGCCAGTTTCGGGTCCCATGCATCATTCATGACGTCGGCGCGCCAATCGTATACATCGTCCAGTGGCTGTTCGATCAACTTCACCGAGCACGCATAGAAATTCATTTCACCGCTGTCAAAGTGCAGCGAGACCCTCGGCGGTGACTCCTTGCGTTCATCGATACGCCAACTGCCAAACATCAGCAGATGGATGCGCAGGCTGACGTTGCTGAACTCGAGCAGGAAGTGTTTTCCCCAGGCGCGTACCGCCTTGACGCGCCTGCCTTCCAGTCGCGCAAGGTCCAAACGGCTGTTGCCGGAAGCCTTCCGCACCGTATGGCCCTTGAACCGGGCAGCGGCCTCGCACAGCAGAACGATGGAAGGGCCCTCAGGCATCGGGCTTCTTCCGCAGCAGCGCCTGCAGACACAGGGCATCGGCGACGGCGGAGCCATCGGCGGTATTGTCAAAAATCACCCATGCTTGGCCACTGACATCGCGCTTGGCCAGATCGCCGGCCAACGTCCGCAATGCCGGCTCGCCGTAACGGCCGTAGTACATCCGCGGTTGCCCATGCCAACGCCAATAGCTCCAGCTGCGGCTCCCGCCAGGCCATGCTGCGAGCGGGAAACGGGCAGGATTGGCGGCTACACGGGCGATGTCGTGCGTCCGCAACATCGCATCCGCAGCCTCGCTGAACCAGCTTGCATGACGCGGCTCGCAGGCCACGCGTGCTGTCGTACGCCTGCGCAAAGCGCGCAGAAAGGACGAGGCAACCCGGCCGTCGTAAGCCAGGCTGGGCGGCAACTGCAGCAGCAGCGCGCCCAGTTTCCCGCCTAGCTGCTGCACCGCTTCCAGAAACGGATCAAGCAGCGGCGCTGCACCACTCAGCCGCAGCTGGTGCGAAATGGTCTGTGGGAATTTCACCGAGAAGCGAAACCCTGCAGGCACCACCGAAGCCCAACGCGCATAGGTCGCCGCGCGGTGTGGCCGGTAAAAGGATGAGTTGATTTCCACGACCGACAACCGCGTCGCATAGCGCTGCAGCGCGCTGCCGCCGTTGCCGAAAGCCGCAGCGTGCGCCGAAGGCAGCGACCATCCTGCGCAGCCCACCAAGGTGTCATGCATTGCGGTATTGCGAGCTGATCGGTTCATCGCACAGAACATCAGCCTGCATGCGTAGCGCGACGGTGAAAACGGTTCATGGAAGACGTGAAACCGCCTCTCCCTACCTTCCGCATCGTGGCCTGTCTGCCCGAAGGCGCTCCGCTCGCATATCGAGAGGGGACCGGTGCATGAAGGGCTTGCCCCAACGCCCTCCATCGGACATGCGCATCCACATGCTCCCCTGCGCACACAAGCGCGACCACAACCCACAAAAAAGCCCGCGTTTCTGCAGGCTTGCTGTGAACTCTGAACTTGCTTGGACGCCATGAAACCAGGCGTTGGTGCCGCTTATCCGAATCGAACGGATGACCTACTGTTTACAAGACAGTTGCTCTACCAACTGAGCTAAAGCGGCAAGACGCGTTACCTGCTGCGGTTGCGCGATGGTCGCGCTGCAACCGGTGGGAAGCTGGTTCGAAATCCGGTACTTCCCGAACCCCACCGTGGCGGGGCGCGCCATTCTACCGCAGACGCGCGCAATCCAACGACTGTTGCTGGGCGGCCGCTGCACGCTGCTTCAAGCTGGCCGGGGTGGCGGTGCCGGCGGTGGCGGCATCCACCCACCAGCTGGGCGCGATTTCGGTACCGCTGGCGGCCAGCTTGGCCGGGAAGCCGGCGGCGGTGAGACTGGCCAGGCGGCGCTCCGCGCCTTCGCGGTTGCGGTATTGGCCGAGGGCGACGGCATTGGCTTCCTCGCCCTGGGAAACAATGAAGTAATCACTGAAACCGGCGTCGACGATGCGCTTGGCGGTGGCCTGGGCTTCCTCGCGCGAGGCTGCCGGGGCGATCAGCACCCGGTAGCTGTTGGCGGCCTTGCCGGGCACTTCGCGCAGGCGCGGGCGGGCCGCATCCGCGCCCAACGCGGCCAGCGCTGCCTGTGCCTGGGCCTGGCTGGCGTAGGGGCCAAGGCTGGCGCATTGCACGGCGGCAGCGGGTTTCGGCTCGGCCGGCTTGGCCTCGGCGGGAGGTGCCTGGACTGTGCTGGTTGCGACAGCTGCAGGCGCTGGCGCAGCTTCTGCCGGCTTGGCAGCGGCAACTGGTGCTGCAATGAGCGGGGCAGCAGCGGCGGTCGCGGCTACCGCAGCGGCCGGCGGCGCGGCTACGGCAGTGTTTTCCGCCGCAGGCGCTGGCAGTACTTCCAGCGTGACAACGCCGGGCTCGGCGCGCGGCACGGCGGCCACCGGTTCGGCGCGCGGCGCCATCCACCACAGCGCGACACCCACGTTGAGGATGGCCAGCAGAACGATAAGAAGACGGGTCAGCATGCGGCGATCCTACCGTTCACACGCGTCATGGTGAACCGCCCAGCGCGCCAGACCATCGAGCACCAGTGCGGGCCGGTAATCGGCGTCGGCCAACAAGGGCAGCAAGGGCAAGGCGCCGCCGCCGTGGACCACCAGCTGCGGCGGGGTGCCGAGCAAGGTCTGCGCCTGCCGCAGGCTGCGCTCGACCAGCGCCACGGCCGCACCGTCGCAGCCGGATGCCAGCGCATCGGCGGTGTCGTTGGCGAACTCGGCGTAGTCGCCGCCGCTGGCAGGCAGCTGCACAGCGCGCGCATGCAAGGCTTCACGCATGACCGTGGGTGAGGCAGCGATTCGACCGCCCCGGTGCAGGCCGTCCGCATCGATCAGATCGATGGTCAGCGCGGTGCCCACGCCTACCACCAGCACCGATTGCCGCGCGGGTGCGACGGCCAGCAATCCGAGGAAGCGATCGACCCCGAATTTCTCGGGCCGCGCATAGGCCACGCTCACCCCGGCGCAGCGCGGCAAGGTCCTGGCCACCTGCACCTTGCCGAAGCGGCCTTGCAGGATCTGCAGGACTTCTTCGGTCAAGGCCGGCGCCGCCACGCTGGCTACCCAGGCGGTGTCGCCCCTAGGCAGGGCCTCCAGCGCGCTGGCGGTGATCGCCTCGGCACCGTGCGCCCAGGCCTGCACGCTGCCGGCACGGTTGCCCTGCAGCGGTGCAAATTTGAAACGCGAATTCCCCAGATCAAACAACCAATCGCTCATGCCGCCCTCACGCTGACTTCGCCGGCATGGAAACAGGTCTCCTGCCCCGCAATGCTCACCCGCAACGCACCGTCCTCGGCCAGCCCGCAGGCCACGCCATCGTGCAGCACGCCCGCTTCTTCCACCCGCACCGCGCGCCCGCGCAACACATCCATCGCCGCGTAGCGCGGCAGGAACGGGGCCAGCCCGTGCTGCTCGAACTGCTGCAATGCCGGCAGCAAGGCCGCCAGCAAGGCCGTCACCACCGCATTGCGCGACACCTCGGCGCCGGCCAGCGTATCCAGATCGGTCCATGGTTGGCCAATCTCGGCGGCATTGGCCGCTGGCATGCGGACATTCAAACCCAGCCCGATCACCGCCCGCGCCGGGCCGGCAAACTCGCCACCGCCCTCCACCAGCAGGCCACCGAGCTTGTGCCCGTCCACGACCACGTCGTTGGGCCATTTCAGGCCGGCGTCCTTGAAGCCCAATTCATGCAGGGCCTCGACCACCGCCACGCCCACCGCCAGGCTCAGGCCGCCCATCCGCGACAGGCCGCCGGCGAAGCCACGCGACAGCGACAGATAGATATGCGCCGCCAGCGGCGAGGCCCAATGGCGGCCACGACGCCCCCGGCCGCCGGTCTGGCGCTCGGCCAGCAGAACGGCCGTTCCGCGCTCAGGCGCGCTGCGCTGCAGCAATTCTGTGTTGGTCGAGCTCAATGTCCAGCCGATTTCCAACTCCGCCAACAGCGCCTGCACGGCCGTAGGCAGGCCGCCACGGATCCGTGCCAGGTCCAGCAATTCCAGCGGCTGGGCCAGGCGATAGCCATCGCCGGCACGGCCTTCGATCGCCACCCCAGCGGCGCGAAGCCCTTGAATACGCTTCCAGACGGCCGCCCGGGTCAGCCCCAGCTCGCGCGCCAGCGCGTCGCCGGACAACGCCCCGGCACCCAGCTTGGCCAGCAATTGGCGGTCATCCACAGCAGTACCCTCACGACAGACTTGGAAATTATGCGGCAAGCCTTACAGGCCGCCCAGCACCGGCCACCCAAACCGGGAGAAAAAGCAGGCTAGAATCGGGAATTAGCCCGCTCTTGGATGTTGACGATGCGCCACCTCGCTCATTGCCTGATCCTGTTGCTGGCGCCAGTTGCAGCGCAGGCTTCGGACGCGCTCGGCGGCGCTGGCCAAAGTGCGTGCAGCTACGCCCCGGCTGAAGTGGAGCGGGTTGCGGCCCCGGCCGCCGCGGTTGGCATCGCCAACGCCCCGCCGGCAACCCCGGCCCCGGCCAAGACCGTCACCCCGCGTACCGGTGGCGGCAGCGACGATGACCTGCTGCCACGCCTGCGTGCACCGCGCTGGCACCGCCTGTTGCCCGGGATGTTCCGCTGATCCAGTCGTTGTTGCGCTGGTTGCAGCGCATACCGCCACCGCTTGATGACACCCTCTGGCAGCAGACCTGCCAGCAATGCCCTTGGCTGCACGGTTTGTCGGCTGTGCGCGAGCGCAAACTGCGCGCCCTGGTGGAACTGTTCCTGCAGCGCAAGACCATCACCCCGGTTGCCGGGCTGCAACTGGATGACGGCCAGCGCATGCTGCTGGCCGCGCTGTGCTGCCTGCCACTGATCGAATTCGGCCGCGAAGGCCTGCATGGCTGGTCGGAGCTGGTGGTCTACCCGGATGCATTCCGCGTACGCCACAGCCATACCGATGCGGCCGGCGTGCTGCATGAGTGGGATGACGAACTGATTGGCGAGGCCTGGGGCAGTGGCCCATTGATTCTGTCGTGGGCGGATGTGCAGGCCGATATTGCCGAGCCGCAGGCCGGCTTCTGCGTGGCGGTGCATGAAATGGCGCACAAGATCGATGCGCTCGATGGCGCCATCGATGGCACCCCGCCATTGCCGCGCGAATGGCAGCGGCAATGGGCGCGGGATTTCCAGCAGGCCTATGACGCGTTCTGCGCGCAGGTGGATGCGGATGTTGAAACCGTGATCGACCCTTATGCGGCGGAGGCACCGGAGGAGTTCTTTGCGGTGGTCAGCGAGTACCACTTCTCCGCGCCGGAACTGCTGGTGCAGACGATGCCGGCGGTGGCTGCGCACCTGCGGCGGTTTTATGGGCCGGTTGAAGGCGGGCTGCGGTAGAGCAGGATCAACTGCCAACCCCTCCCCAGCCCTCCCCTTGGCTACGCCAAAGGGAGGGGGCAGAGCGCATGCCCTGCTCCCTCCCTTGCGCACGCAGTGCGTAGGGAAGGGCTGGGGAGGGGTTTGTTTTTGACTTTGGCTTTGGGGCTCCCCCGCACAGCCAACGCAGCGAACACACACGGCCGGCGAACCCTCAGCCTTTCCGAGGTCAGATGCCCGGCGGCAAGGTCACTTCAAAACGGGCGCCGCCCAGTTCCTCGGAACGCTTGACCTGCAGTTCGCCGCGATAGGCCTTGATCAGGTCCTGCACGATCGACAGGCCGATGCCGTGGCCCTGCACGCGCTCATCGCCACGCACGCCACGCTGCAGCACCTTGGCGATATTGTCCTCGGCAATGCCCGGGCCATCGTCGTCCACCGCCAGCATCAGGCCGGCACGCTTGCCGTTGCCTGCGGTAATCGGCCGCGCCGTCAGCAGTACCCGGCGGTTGGCCCATTTGAAGGCGTTTTCCAGCAGATTGCCCAGCAGCTCCTGCAGGTCGCCCGGCTCGCCGTAGAAGTTCACGCCCGGCGTTACTTCGAACTCGCAGAGCACACCCTTGGCGGCGTAGACCTTTTCCAGCCCACGCACGATCTCTTCGGCCGTGGTCTCGATCGGCACCGGTGCGGAGAACAGCTTGTGCCCGGACGATGCCGCACGCGCCAGCTGGTAGGACACCAGATTGTTCATGCGCTGCAGCTGCACGCCTACCTCTTCGCGCAGTTCGCCATCACTGCTGTTGCCGCTTTCCAGCTGGGTGCGCAGCACCGCCAACGGCGTCTTCAGGCTATGCGCCAGATCGGCCAGCGTGTTGCGCTGGCGTTCGAGGTTTTCGCGCTCGCTTTCGATGAAGGCGTTGATGCTTTCGGTCAGCGGTTCCAGCTCGCGCGGATGCAGCTCGCTCATGCGCTCGCGCTCGCCGCGTTGCACGCGGGTCAGTTCGTTGATCACGCGCTTGAGCGGGCGCAGGCTCCACTGCAGCACCAGTGTCTGCAGCAACAGCAGGATCAGGCCGGTAACACCCAGCCAGAACCACACCGCAGCGCGGAAGCTGCGCAGCTGCATGCCCAGCGCGCGCGAGTCCTCGAGCACGTAGATGGTGTACGGAAATTCGGATTCGGGCGCGCCATCGCCACCCCATACCAGGCCTATGCCATAGCGGTAGACCTCGCCGGGCGTGCCGTCGATCTGGGTGATGGGCAGTGGGCCTTCGAAGACTTCCTCGCGCGGCTTGAGCGTACGCTCGCTCACATCCGGCAGCATCGGGCCTTCGGCCGACATCGAGTTGGCGACATGGCCGGGCATCACAACCTGCAGGTACAGGCCGCTGCCAGGCACATCAAAGCGCGGGTCCGGTGGCTGTTCGCGGATGTACAGTGAGCCATCGCGGGTGAAATCGATGCCACCGGCATAGGCGGTGGCGTAGTTCTTCAGGCGCTCGCTGAGGTTGTCACGCGCGGTCTGGCCGAACGCGGCATCCAGCGCATAACCGGCCAGCGCAAGGAAGGCCACCAGGCCCACCGAGGCAGCCAGCAGCTGGCGGGCCTGCAGGGAGCGGGGCCGCCAACGCTTCAATAGCCACTGACGGCCCGTCATGATGCAATGCCCCTACGGGGCTCAGCCCTCGTTGCGCGGAATCGCGAAACGGTAGCCGCGGCCACGCACGGTTTCGATCGGCTTCAACTCACCGTCCGGATCCAGCTTCTTGCGCAGGCGGCCAATGAACACTTCCAGCACGTTGGAGTCGCGGTCGAAGTCCTGCTGGTAGATGTGTTCGGTCAGGTCGGCCTTGGAGACCAACTCACCGGCATGCATCATCAGGTACTCCAGCACCTTGTACTCGTAGCTGGTGAGGTCGACATTGCTGCCGGCCACGCTCACCGTCTGTGCGGCCAGATCCAGCGCCACCGGGCCACATTCCAGGGTCGGCTTGGACCAGCCAGCGGCGCGGCGCAACAGCGCGTTGACGCGGGCCAGCAACTCTTCGACGTGGAACGGCTTGACCAGGTAGTCGTCGGCGCCCTGCTTCAGGCCCTCGACCTTGTCCTGCCAGCTGGAACGCGCGGTCAGGATCAGCACCGGGAATTTCTTGCCCTCGTCACGCAGCGCGCGGATCAGCTCCATGCCCGACATCTTGGGCAGGCCCAGATCGATGATGCCCACGTCGAACGGCACTTCGCGGCCCATATACAGGCCTTCCTCGCCATCCTGAGCGGCATCCACGGCAAAACCTTCGCGCTTGAGGCGGGCCGCAAGGGTTTCCCGCAGCGGGGCTTCGTCTTCAACCAGAAGGATACGCATGAACTCTCCCTAGTACTTTGGGCCGGCCAAGCGGCCAGCGTGTGTATTCAATAACCACAACCACTATCGCTGTTCAGGAGTTATCGCCGCGTGGTGGCAGCTCCGCCCGCTGGTCGCGCGGGTGGTCTCGTGAAGGCGAAGGGTCGTCCATGTAGCGTACGCGCCCACGGTCATCCATGTATTTGACACGATTGATGTCACGGCCGTCATACGGCACGCGCTCAGCGCCAAGAATGCGCCCACCGGTTTCACGCTGCACACGCCGCACCGCATCGGACAACGAGCGGTCATTGGCCGGCCGGCCGGCGCGTGCGACGCGCTCGCCACCTTCAATCCCGCGGGCGTGTTCGCCCCGCGATGGCTGCGGCTGCTGGGCCGACGCCACGACCACGCCCGGACCGGCCACGACCAGCGCGGCAATCAGAGCGACGAGCAGACGACGACGGGAAAGCGAGTGCATGTGACAGATCCTAGCGGACGGCGAGGCAACGTTCAAAATTCGTAAACAACGGCCCGGGGAGATTTTCCATGGACCTCACGAAATTGAGCCAAATTCTTGATTTTTAGGGGTGAATCCGATCTGAACCCTGCCCCTGCCCCGTACACCCGTTCAGCAAAATGGCCGGACAAACAGCGGGCCGCCGCCGGGGTCCAGCGCTCAGGCTACCCGCGCAGCCTGGCGGCGGGTGACCTGCAGCGCCTGCTCCAGCAGCGTCCAATCGGCGCCGGGCAGGTGCGCACCCTCGCTGAGCACCTGGCGGAAGCCACGCCCGCCGGGCTGTCCGTGGAACAGGCCAAGCAGGTGACGGGTGATGTGCTTCAAGGCCAGGCCGGCCTCCAGCTGCGCCTCCACATACGGGCGCAGCGCCAGCAGCAGTTCCTCACGCCCACGCAGCGGCTGGCCGGTCTGGGCACAGTCCAGCGCGTGCAGCACGTAGGGGTCGTGGTAGGCCGCGCGGCCGAGCATCACCCCGTCCAGGTGCTGCATGTGCTGCTGGGCGGCCTCGACCGTGGCGATGCCACCGTTGATCACCACCGGCAGCTGCGGGCGCTCGCGCTTGAGCTGGTAGGCCCATTCGTAACGCAGCGGCGGGATCTCCCGGTTCTCCTTGGGCGAGAGCCCCTTGAGCCAGGCATTGCGGGCGTGAACCACCACCATCGCGGCACCGGCCTGGGCCTGGCGGTCGACAAAACCGGCAAAAACCTCGTAGTCCTTGTCCTCGTCCACACCCAGGCGGCACTTCACCGTGATCGGGATATCCACCGCCGCCACCATTGCCGCGACGCAGTCCGCCACCAATTCAGGTTCGCGCATCAGGCAGGCACCAAAGCGCCCGGCCTGGACGCGGTCCGACGGGCAGCCGCAGTTGAGGTTGACCTCGTCATAGCCCCAATCGGCGGCAATCCGCGCAGCCTGCGCCAGCGCGGCCGGATCGCTGCCACCGAGCTGCAGCGCCAGTGGCTGCTCGACCGGATTGAAACCGATCAGCCGCTCACGGTCGCCATGGATCACCGCATTGGCATGCACCATCTCGGTATACAGCCGCGCACCCGGCGCCAGCAGCCGATGGAAAACCCGGCAATGCCTGTCGGTCCAGTCCATCATCGGCGCAACGGACAGGCGCAGGGAGTCGGCGTAGCGGGTGTTTTGAGGCAGGGAAGGCATGCAGCGCGGGATCTTGTGATGCGTGGATGGCACTATTTTCGCCTAATTCGGCCGCCCTCGTTGGGCAAGCCGCGAGAGCCTTCAGGTTGGGGAACATATTGGAAGCCACGATCCACCGGCAACTACTGCCCCTGCGGGCTCCAAACGGTCCAGTGCAGGCATCAAAAAAATTCCGAGACTGAACGCTCAAGCTAAGCACTCCGCGCGGGTGTATCTCACCGAAGCGCGCACCCGGCGCAGCAGCGCGTTCTTCTGGACCCTCATGGTCTGTGCGCAAATGCCCGGCAGCGAGCAGCACAGCGCCAGGAATCGGCAACTTCGCCAGCCCAACTGGATCTGTTCGCATGAGGAGCGACCGCGGACAGCTGGACAGCTTTAGCCATGACCCACGGCGAAAGGCGGATGCCAATCGAGCGGCAGCCGAAGAGGCTAGAAAAGCCTTTCAGTTCCTTCCGATCATCCGCGGGGAACGCGTCAACCACTATCTGGCCAACGCCGCCCGCTTGGACGCCCTGGCAGACCAATGCAGCAAGCAAGGACACAACCAATGACCACCACTACCGTCTTCCTGCTGCTCGCTGAGTTCGGTACCGGTCACATCCCCTTGAAGAAGTGCTGCCAGCACTTTGGGATGAAGCCGGAGGAAGCGAACAAGCGCGCTGCGCGCCAAGCGCTACCCATCCCGGTCTTCCGCCTGGGCAGCCAGAAGTCGCCGTGGCTCGTTGCTGCGGACGTACTGGCAGCCTACATCGATGGGCAGCGCGACGAGGCCACGAAGCAGTGGCTGAAGCTGCAACGCGCATCGTGAGAGCAAACCCAAAAAAAACAGGCCCGCTGTATCAAGCGAGCCCGTGCCGAATCATTCGCTGATTCCGCTACTCAACCACAATGTACTCCGGCTCCTCCGCGGAAGTAGCGAACTCTTCCATCCGCGTAATCAGGCCATTAACCACTGTGTAAACCTGCACCCACTTCTGAGCGAAGTTGCCATCCCGGCCATCGATCAGGGAATTTTCCTCGCCGAAAGCGACAACCAAGTTGCCTGACTGAATGGTCTTCAGTACGCGGAAATATTCCGCATGCATCGTATTGAAGTTCGTCGCAAAGAACTTCCGAACTCCTGACCTTCCCTTAAAGTGCAGCGAAGGAAGTTTCTGACTCCCATGATGTGTCCACACCGTATCTTCCGAAACAGTGGCAACAGCTGCCTCAAGGTCTTTGGCGCTGAATGCTTGGAACATCTTATTCACAACGCCCAGCTCTAACGTAGACATGTGTATCTATCCTCAGTTCCATGATGTAACGAGCCGGCAAGCGGCCTCACTACTCAACTGGTAGAGATTCGTAGCGAAGTGCTGGATTCTTCGACCTGATCCCCTGGCGATGGACTTGCCCCCAGCTAGCCATCTCCATGATCACCTTCTCCAAGCTACGCCCCGACTTGGTCAGCTCATAAATCACTGCGCTCGAGTTGCTCCCCGGAACCACTCCCCTGGTGATGATTCCATTCAACTCAAGTTCTTTCAGGTCCTTGGACAGACTGCGTGATGTGACGGAGCCAAGAAGGCGCTCAAGATCGCTGAATCGTTGCCCGTCCTGCAGTAGCGCACAGACTATTGCGAGCTTCCACTTCCCACTCACAACATTCACTGCGTCCTTTACGGCCATGACGAACGTTGCCTTGCATACGTCGATCTCTTCTTCGTTGAGCATGCCGAATCATCCGCTTTCAGCCAGAAGAAACAACTATACAAGTGGATAGTGAATTGTGGCGTTGACTGGACGAAGCTGCCGCCCCTCTCCTCGGAAGCAGCGCGATGATGCTAATTACAGGCGCAACAGGGCAGCTTGGCGCCAGCGTCGTATCTCATCTCATCCAGAAGGTTGGCGCTACTGCTTTCACGACACTAGCGCGAGATGAGGCAAAAGCTGATCGACTACGTGAAGGCCATGTCAACGTCCGCTATGGCGATTTCGACAAGCCCGACACCCTGGGCTCGGCACTAGCCGGCATAAAAAAGCTTCTGCTGATCTCAACCATGGCCCATAACCGAGCGGATCAACATCGGAACGTTGTCGATGCCGCAAAGAAGGCTGGGGTGGAGCACATCTTCTATACGAGCCTCGCGATCAGATCGATCGAAAATTCTCATGTTCGAGGATTGATGAATAGTCACTTCGAGACAGAAGACTACATCAAGGCCAGCGGCATGAAGCACACCATTCTGAGGAACACCATGTACGCCGAAGCCATACCGATGATTGTCGGCTCTGGGCTAATTGGCTCCTCAATTGCTCTCCCTGGCGGAGATGGTCGCGTGCCCTACGTGCTGCGCGAAGAGCTGGCCGAAGCAACGGCCAACGCGATATCGAGTAATGGACACGAAAGCCGAACCTACAACCTCGTTGGCTTCGAGTCCTACGGCTACTCAGATGTTGCCGCTTCGCTAGCCAAACTTCAAAGAACACGCCTCTCCTACCATCAAATCGGGCCTGATCATTTTCATAAGCACATGGCCGCCAACCATGCCAGCACCTTCGAGATCTATCTGACCAAAGGGACAGTACTGGATATTCGAGATCACCAATACGAAATAGAAAGTCGTGACCTTCAAATGCTTCTAGGCCGTACATCCAAGGGTTTGGAAGCAATGGCTGCAGAAGTTTTCGCCCACACCAACAACCGGGAAAATCAATGAAACTGCTGGAAGCTCTGAACGAGCGCTACGCCACAAAGCGCATGACTGGAGAGAAGCTTGACGACTCACTTGTAGCCCAGATCATAGAGGCCGCCAGACTGGCCCCGACCTCTGCAGGCCTGCAGCCGTTCAACATCATCGTGATCAGCAACCCTGCACTAAAGGCAAAGATATCCCCGATCGCGCTCAGTCAGCCGCAGATTGTCGAGTCCTCTCACCTCCTCGTTTTCGCCTCCTGGGACGAGATGGACAATGAACGCATGGAAGAGATGTACCAGTACATCTACTCACAGCGAAGCCTGCCATTTGACAGAAACATGGATGTGATGCAGAACCTGCGCAACCTGTTTGCAACTTTCACCAAGGAACAACAGCACCACCACTCAGCAAAACAAGCTCACATTGGCTTTGGAATGGCCATTGCCGCTGCGGCGGAGCTCGGAGTGGATGCAACCCCAATGGAGGGGTTCGATAAGGAGGCACTCGATGTGCTTTTGCATCTGCGAGCCCTTGGCCTCAAGTCTGTGACCCTGTTGGCCCTGGGCCGTAGGGACGAGAAGAACGACTGGCTCTACGGGCTCAAGAAAGTCCGCCTTCCGATGGATCGCTTTGCGATCTCGCTTGGTTGACGAAAGCGGGCGGCTCGTTGAGCCGCCCGCCTTTATTTTGGGCGTCGTATAGCGGTAGACATGAAGAACACTCAGATCGACTCCAAACACATGTCCGCGAAGATGTGGTGCCATCACTTCGGCAAGACGCCGGAGGAGGCGAACAAGCGCGCTGCGCGCCAGTTGTTGCCCGTTCCTGTGTTCCGCTTGGGCAGCCAGAAGTCTCCATGGCTGGTCGCTGCTGACGTGCTGGCTGCCCACATTAGATGGGCAGCGCGACCAAGCTACGAAAAAGTGGCAGAAGCTACAGCGGGCATAGTGATATCCGCTGCAGACTTCGCGCGTGCTCCGCTCGGCTGCCGCCGGTCGGTGCACACCATTACCCCTGCGGCTGCTCCAACTTAGATCCGTCGGTAAAAACGATCACTTGCGGCTCCCATACGACCTTGTACTTTGTGTCGTCCAACTCTGCCAGCTTGCGATCATTGTTATTCCCAACGGCATACTTCACTGAGCGACTGCCGAGCCATGTCATGCTGCTCCCTGGTTCAATTGTGTCGTCGTTCGAAAGAGCGAAACCGGATATCTCGTCGCCGAAAAGGTCCTTTATCGAAACGTAGCCTTTGACGCCAGCGATAGCCTTGTCGGTGTTGTTCTTGTATCCAAAACTGACAGCGAACTGCTCATCTGTGACTATCCCGCTGTAGCCGCGCTCGACTTCAATCGCTTTGCTCACCAGCGTGACTGTGACGGCATCACGCATTTGCTTCATAGCCGCTTCTTTTCTGGCCTCGAGCTCTGCCTTCAACGCGGCTTGCTTCGCTTCCTCGATTTTCTTCTGGGCCAAGAAGTCGCGTTGCTCATCGATGGCCTTGCCGATAGTCACTCCGGGTGGGATTCCTGCGGTCTTGTCTCCAAACGCTGCTCCAAGCGTATGTCGCAGGACGTAGCCTGCGACAAGTTCGCGCTCCTCCGGCTCCAGCTTGTCCACCGCTGTCTTGATCGAATCAAGGTTTTGGATATCTGTCGGAATTTCGGTGTTCTTTGCGCCGTTGCAACCAGCCAGCAATAGTGCGAGCGCAATGGTAATAGCCGTCTTTTTCATGTTCCCCCTGTCCATCTTAAGTCGCAGGCAAATGCCCCTAATCGGAACATAATGATGCCACATGAACCGTGGCCCTGCTTCTACGCCAAGCAGACAACGCCCGTCGCTGCGGAAGCGGTTAGTGCACATATTGACAACCACCGCGACGAAGCCTCCAAGCAGCGGCGGAAGCCGCTTCGAACGTCATGAAAAGCCCCGCATACGCGGGGCAAGTTCATACATGACAAGCAATTTCTACGATGCAAAGCAGCGATCCGCAATTGCGCGATGGATCACTCGATCTTCTGGCGCAGCCTCTTTTAGGGAGTCAAAAACTCTCTGGCGTCCTGCATTCTACAAACCTGTTATTCGCACCACTCCAATTGCTTGCGCCACCGTCAACGTCTGAAAGAACGCATGGCTCTAGTGGTTGGGAGGGAAAGTTTCTCAATCTTGGCCATGATGTAATCCCAAACGGTGGACAAGGAAAGATACGTAACGTCCGTGGCCTGGAGCTATGCCACTACCATTTTTCTTCCAATCCAGCCATCGCCTTCAAGCTTACAAACGTTGACGGCTTCACACCTGTCAATGCACCTCTTGAATCCCGCCCGTGCATTGAAAACCAGTCAGCGAAAGGACCCCGCTGCCCGGGCGCTGCCGGCAAGCTCGGCCTCCGCTTGGCATGGCCGGCGCAGCGCAGCTCTGGCCGCCGGCTGGGCCTGCCAACTCCCCGGTTCAGCACACTCTTACGGTCTGCGGCGATAACAGAGGGGCAAACGTCACCGTTACCCCTTGCGAGCTGCCCCTTGGATACTGCCACCGCCCCCCGTTCCGACCTGCTGGCCGGGCTTTCCGAGTCGCAACGCGAGAGCCTGCTGGCACAGATGCGGCGGCTGCAGCTGCGCAAGGGCGAGCACCTGGTGCGCCAGGGCGAGGCCGCCAACCATGTCTATTACGTGCTGCGCGGGCGCTTTGAAGTGCTGCTCAATGGCGGCCACCTGGTGGCCGAGATCGGCGCGGGCGAGCCGGTCGGCGAGATCGCCTTCTTCGGCGGACTGAGCCGCACTGCCGACGTGGTGGCCAGCCGCGACTCGGAAGTACTGGAACTCAGCCGCGAGAGCTTCGACCACGTGGCCGCCGCGCAACCGGGCTTCACCCAGTCCATCCTGCGCGTGCTGGGCCGGCGCTTGGCCGCCACCACTTCGGCGGCGGCGGCGATGGCGCCACGCATCGCCGATGCCATCGGCCTGTGCCCGGCCGGCAGCGTGCCTGTTCCGGAAATGCTGGTCGAACGCCTGCTGCAGGCCTTGCAGGCCAGCGGCTCGGCCGCCGTTGCACTGCGCGCGCGCGACCTGCCGGCGGACGTGGCCGCCGACAACGAGCAGCAGCTCTCGCAATGGCTGGGCATGCAGGAACATGCCGGCAGCAAGCTGATGCTGGTGACCGGTGACGGCAATGCCGCCTGGGACCGTGCCGCGCTGCGCCACTGCGACCAGTTGCTGCTGTGCGGCCGCCAGGATCAGGCGCACGCAGGGCCGGTGCCGCTGAGCGCGCTGGAAGCCTATGCCCTGCCCTTGTTCCGGCCGCGCCAGATCGGCCTGCTGCTATGGCGCGCACACAGCGGCGATGCGATCCGGCACACCCGACATTGGCTGCAGGAGCGGCCCTTGCACCTGCATCACCACTTGGCGCTGGAGCAGCCTGGCGACTATGCGCGGGTGGCGCGGCTGCTGACCGGGCGTGCGCTAGGTGCGGTACTGGGTGGCGGCGGTGCACTCGGCGCCGGCCATATCGGCACCTTGCGCGCCCTGTCCGAAGCGGGCATCGCACTGGACATCATTGGCGGCACCTCGATCGGCTCGGTGGTTGGCCATGCCTATGCGGCCGGCCACGACGCCGCCGCGATGATGCTCGACTACGAACAGTTCTTCCTGCGCAGCAAGGCGCTGGGCCGTTTCACCCTGCCCTGGTACAGCCTGCTCGATCACCGCCACCTGGATACCTGCATGCAGAACCAGCTCGGCGATGCGCGCCTGGAAGACCTGCCGCTGAACTACTTTGCGGTGGGCGCCAACCTGTCCACCAATGAGCTGGAAGTGGTGCGCCACGGCCTGACCTGGCAGGCACTGCGCATTTCCACCGCCATCCCGGTGGCGCTGCCGCCGTGGATCAACGAACAGGGCCAGGTGCTGGTCGATGGTGGCGTGATGAACAACGTGCCTATCTCGGTGATGCGAGCGATCAAGAACGGGCCCAACATGGTGTCCATGCTTTCGCACGGCAACGAGTGGCGGGTGAAGAGCGCCTATGGCGGCGTGCCGTCGCGGCTGGCGCTCGCCTGGCAGCTGCTGCGCGGGCGGCGCAAGGGCGATGATTTCCCGCGTATTGGTGAAGTAGCCGCGCGCTCCATGCAGATCACCTCCGGGCGCATGCTGCGTGGCACCGGCCTGGGCAGCGATCTGCTGTTGAAGCCACCCACCGTGCCGGGCATGGGCCTGCTCGCCTTCAAACTGGGCCGGGCGCAGGAACAGGCCGGCTATGAATACACACTGCGCTTCCTGGAAAAGACTGGCGGCCTGGACGGCATCAATGCCTGGCGCCGTGGCGAAGTGATGCCCGAGTTCGAAGACTGATCACCGCGCCCGCAGCGCTTATGGCAGCGGGCCAAACACCAGCAGCAGGGCCACCCACAGCAGCTTGCACAGCACATGCAGCAACTGGTCGACGTTGTAGCTGATGCGGTGGCCGCATTTGAGATCGTCGATCAGCGCATGGCTCAGCGCCTCCAGCAGGCCCAGCAACATGCTGCCGGTAACCCAGCCAACCACACCGCCATGTATCACCGCATGCGCACCCAGCGCCTGGTACCACGGCACACCGGGCATCGGGGTGAAGCGGTTCTTTGCCCTGGACAGAAACTCGCCCTGTAGCGGGTAATCCGCCAGCGCATGGCCGACGATCAACAGCACAAACGTGGTCAACGACGGAATCAGGGACATGTGCTGGCAGGTTTCAAGTCTGGGAGGGAGTCTGGCACTACTTGGAGGTCGCCGTGAAGATGCCATCCCATTGCGTTGGCGGATGTATGATCAACTGCTCAAGTCGCTGCACATAAAGCGCGTGCAACCCAGCAAGTGAAGCGGCACCGCTCTGCATGCGCAACACCTGCAGCGCATTCAGCGCCGCGCAGAAGTCGCCGCTGCGGTACAGCGCAAGCACCTGCGCATGGGCCTGCGCCAGCGCTGCGAATTCAGCCTGCTGCGCCAACTGTGCATCACCGAGCAGTGCAAACAACTGCACCGGCTCGTTGCGACCCACAACACGCACGCGGTCCACTTCGACATAGGCCAGCTCAGCGGCTTCTGCCCGCACCGCGTCGGTCACCATCAAGGTCACCCCGTAATACTTGGTCAGGCTTTCAACGCGCGAGGCCAGATTGACGGTGTCGCCAATGGCCGAGTACGAAAAGCGCTGCTGTGAACCCAAGTTGCCCACGCAGGCCTCGCCCATGTTCAGGCCCACACCAATACGCAAGGCACTGCCACGCTCACGGTTCAGCGCATCCACCGCTGCAGCCATGCCCAGCGCAGCCAGACAGGCTTTACGCGGATGCGCGGCGATATCCACCGGCGCGTTCCAGAACGCCATGATCGCGTCGCCGATGTATTTGTCGATGGTCGCTTCGTGGGCAAGCAGCACATCGGTCATCGGCGTCAGGAAATCATTCAGCAGCGTGGTCAATGCATCCGGGCTGAGGTTCTCCGACAGCGCGGTGAAGCCACGGATATCGGAGAACAACACCGTTATCTGCCGCGTCTCACCGCCCAGCTGCAAGGCCTGCGCATCATGCGACAGGCGTTCCACCAACGCCGGTGACAGATAGCGCGAAAACGCCGAGCGCACGAAGCGTTTCTCGCGGTTACCCACAAACAGCAGGGTCGGCATCATGCTGACAAACACCGCCAGCAGGCACAGCAGCGCCGGCAGCGGGTCGAGCAGCCAGGCATGCCGGGTATAGGCCCACCCTGCCAAGCCAAGCACGGCAGCCAACAGCAGCAGGAAAGCCAGCGATGACAGCAACGGCCGTGCACCGGCCATCACCAGCAGCAACAGCAGACTGCTGACCACCGCAACCAGCACTTCTGCACCGCGCGCCCAATCCGGACGCTGCAGGAACTGCTGGTTCAAGGCCTGATCGATCAGCTCGGCGTGCACGTTGACGCCGGGCTCGGCCGCCGCCAACGGCGTGGCGACGATATCGCGCAGACCGATGGCCGAGGTGCCGATCAACACCACACGGCCCTCGACCTTGTCGGCCCATGCCGCCGCATCGCCCTGCAGCAGCTGCCATGCCGGAATCGCCGTCATATGCGGCATGCCGGAGTAATGGATGCGGAAGCGGCCATCGGCAGCGGCCGGCAGTTCCAGCATGCCCACCTTCACCGCAGTCAGCGCGAGCGGGCCGGCGGCGGCTTCGCCACTGGCATCACTGGAACGCAGCAGCAGGCCCGATGCGCCCTGCGCCACCCGCAGCGCCTCCACTCCCAGGCCGGGATAAAGCTGGCCATCAGCCGATGCCACCAGCGGCATCGCACGAATGATGTTGTCGCGGGCCGGCGGAAACGAAAAACTGCCGATGCCCGTCGCCGCCGCCGTGAGCACCGGCAGATTGGACAGACCGCCTTCGAAGGCGGGCAGATAGGCACGCGGGTCGCTGCCGGCGAAGGACAGACCCGCCAGCGGCGGTGACAGCGCGCGCCCGGTTTCGCTGGACAGCGCCACCCCCATCACCACCGGGTTGCGGGCAATGGCTTGGGCAAACAGCTGGTCGTTGTCCAAGGGTGCGTTGGGCGCTACCTGGATGGCGATGCCCTGCGCCTGCAGGCGTTGCAGCTGTGGCCCCAATGAGGTGCGGTCCGGCTCGGTGAACACCATGTCGAAGGCGATTGCAGCTGCACCCAGACTGCCAACGGTATCGACCAGCTGACCCACCTGGTCACGCGGCCACGGCCACTGGCCGACACGCGCCAGTGAGGCTTCATCGATATCGACCACCAATACGCCGGGATCCAGCGTGGCCGCGCGTGGTGCAGCACGCTGGAAGCTGTCGAAGACCAGATCCGACAGCCGTGACAGCCCATCGCGGAAAACGGTATCCGCGAACAGCGCCAGCAGCAGCACCGCCACGCCGCCGAGCAGCAGTTTGAAGCTGCGCGGTCGCGTTGACTTGTGCTTGCTGCCAGGGCGCAGGGTCGCGCTCATCAAGGGCCGCCGGTAACCGGCATCTCGTTGGTCTTCTTGCCTGCGAAGATGCCGCTGGCCGACCAGTTCGATGCGTCCTCCGCACGCACGTTGAAGGTGCCCAGCATGGCTGCCGTGCCATCGCTGCCGTCACTGGCGAAGCCGGCGGTATAGCTGCCGAAATACGGTGCAGCCATGCTGGATTCGAAGGTGCCGCCGATGGCGGTCTGCGGCATGCTGCTGGATGCCGCAGCAAGATCGAAACTGCTGCCGAAACTGTGCCCGCCGAAGTTGGCGATTGCGATACTGCCGCTACCCGCGGCGAAATCCACTGTCGCAGTGAAATCCCCGGTCACGCCTTCGGTGATGACGCCGCCACTGTAGGCAGCACCAATCGCCATACCCGAATAGCTGGCGACGATATTGGTCGGCAGATCGGCCAGCGGGGTGAGATTGCCGATGATCCAGTAGCCGTTCTGGGCGATGTTGGGCGGCACGTCCGTCCCCGGTATATCCGACGGCACGCCCGGCACATTGATCGCCTCCCAATAGCCCCAGCTGAGGTAGTCGCAATTGCACAGCAGGTCCGGCGTTCCATCCACCCGCAAGTTGCCCTGGCTGTTCTCGAATTCGTAGCTGCGATCGTGCAGGTAGTCACCCGCGCCGGACAGCGAGGCACCGCCCCAGGATTCCGGCGCAATGGTGGCAGTGAAGGTGCCGGCGGCGGCGTCGAACTGGAACGTCGCCGCTGCACCCGAAGACATCGGCGTACTGCCCGCGTACGCCGAAGCGAAGCCCTGCAGCGTGCCATTCAAGGTCTTGGGCAGCGTTGGATCTACTGGATCTACTGGATCCACCGGGTCCACGGGATCTACCGGATCTACGGGATCTACCGGATCTACGGGATCCACGGGATCAACGGGGTCCACTGGATCCACCGGATCTACTGGATCTACGGGATCTACGGGATCTACGGGATCTACCGGATCTACCGGATCTACCGGATCTACCGGATCCACCGGGTCTACCGGGTCAATCGGGTCAATCGGGTCAATAGGACCTACAGGATCTACCGGCGTCACCGGATCTGGCGGCGTGGTGCTGTGCTCAAGCTCGGTCTCGATCTGCGACTGCCCGGGGCTGTCGCCCTGTGCTGCGGGCAGCAATGCCGATGGCTCCTGCCCCGGCATGACACCGGGCACACCCAGCGCCGGCCCCATCGGAGCGCCGCTGAAGCCGGCACGCTCGTTCGGCTGTGCCTCCAGCCCGCCGACATCCTGGTCCTCGCCCTGCGCCGCTGGCAGCCCCGCCGCCGGATCAACCGGCGCACCGCCACCATTGTTGATCAAGGCACCATCGCCATTGGAGCTGAAGCCCGTACCCGGTTGGTGCAGGACCACCGCCGGCCCCTGCGCGGGTTCGAAGCGGGCCTCATCGCCAAACTCGAACTGCCCGATGGCACTGCCGGCACAACCGGCCGCCGCATCATCCACGCACAAACCCAGAATGCCGCCACGAATACCGGCCACGCCGACCGGCGTCTTGATCTTCACCCCGTCAGCGCTCTTGGAGGCCGCACCGCCGATGAAGCGCATCACCCCGCGCGACATGCTGCCGGCCAGCTGCGCGGTGCCCTTGTCCGGGTTGTAGACGAACTGGTCGATCACCAGCGACGAGCGCGGGCCGATGGTGAAGCTGGAGCCATCCACCAGCAGCACCTGCACCACGCCCTTGGCATCGGTCTGGAAGCGCTGGTCGCGCAGCACGTTGTCACCCAGCCGCACCACCCGCGGCGCGGCCGAACCAAAATAGCTCTGCGCATCGGGTGCCACCGCCGCCGCAGTGCCTACCTTTTCGGCCGCCGCCGGCGCCACCGCCAGCAACAGCCCTGCAATCACCAACACCGGAAGATGGATGCGCATCGCCGAACTCCTCAGAACGCTTGAATCAGTGAAAAGCCAGCAAACTTGTTGCTGTACTCGCGCAGCTCATAGTTGGAATGCAGCCGCCGGTAGCCCGCGTACAACTGCAGATCGGTGCTGCTGCGCAGGGGAATGGTCTGCACGGCCTGCAGCACCAGTTCGTCGCCGCGTTGGCGCTGGTCGCGGCTGATGACAGTCATCGGTACATCGTTGACCCGCCGCGCGGTCTGCGCGCTCAGCGCCAGCACCCACGGCTGGCTGCGCTTGCCCAGCAGCGCCGGGTAGCGGTAGTTCACGCCGAGGTTGAAGCGCGGCTCCCAGTAACTGTTGAAGTCCACGCGCGCCTTCCGCCGCTCTACGCCGGGGCTGAGCAGCAGCTGCCAGTCGTCGGCAAGCTGGCGGCTGTAGCTGACACTGGCGCGGTAGCGGTCACCGGAATAGCCCTCGGCGCTGGCCAGCGCTGGCGCCGGTGTATAGCGTTCGTCCCGCCAGTCGATATTGGCAGCGATCAGCGATTCGCGCCCCACCGGCTTGCGGAAGGCAACGGCCAGGCCAGCGGAATGCATGTAGCGCGTGCCATCCAGCCAGGTCTGGCCGAACAGGCCGGCAATCGCGATGCGGCCATCGCGTAGCCCCCAGCGGTTGAGCGAAAAATCCGGCCCCAGCCGCAGTTCCAGCCCATCGCTGCCCAGGTCACCGAGTTCCCGGTAGCGGCTGGATGCCGCCGCCAGCGACACATCCAGCACATCGCCCTGCTTCGACACCGGCTGCCGGTAGCGCAACAAGGCGCCCAACTGCAGGCTGCTGTCACTTGCCGCGCGCGAGTCCGGTGCCAGTTCGAAATCGCGACCATTCAAGCTGATGCTGTCGCGGTCCGGCGCGCCGTTGGCGTTGCTTTCCGCGCGCGCGCCCAGGCTCAGCATGCCGCTGAAACCCCCACGCTGCTTCTGCTCGCCTTCGATGACAGCCATGTAGCCGGCAATGCGGCGACGCACCGTGTCCGGTGTTTCCGGCAACGCCACTACCCGCTCGAACAGTTGCCGCGCACGCGGGTATGCACCCAGGCGGAAGTACAGCGCCGCCAGCTCCAACTGCAGGCGCGGGGTACCCGGACGCAGGATCAACATGCGTTCGTAGGTGGCGATGGCCGCTTCATAGTCACCAACGCGGGTGGACAGCACCGCATAGGCAAAGCCGGCATCCAGATCCGCCGGTTGCTCGAGGATCTTCTGGAACAGCTGCCGCCGCTCCGCTTCAAGTTGCGCCACCTCCGCGCTGGGCACCGCGGCCGGCACGTTGTAGGACCGGTGCTGCGCCAGCGCCGTCGCCGCCGGAAAAAAACACAGCACCGCCGCCAGGACAGCAAGGCGCGCGCGTCCCCGCCGCGCGTCCTGCACATGCCCACCCGGACGACGGTACTGCCCCCCCATGCTCCTAGATTCCACAGCGGCCTCCTGCATCGCGGTCCCGGCTGACGGCCGACAGCCCAAGCGCAACGTACGCGGAGTCTATCCACGCACCGTAAGACGCCCGCCCAGTCGCATCACCCAGGCACAAGACCGTCCCCGCTAGAATCCATGCCCCGTCTGCCCCCGAGTCTGCTCAATGAACGCCTATGCACTGCTGGCCTGCGCCATCGCCCTGGAAGTGGCTGCCACCTCGCTGCTCAAGGCCTCCGATGGCATGAGCCGGCTGTGGCCAACCGTCGGTGCACTGCTGGGTTACAGCGTGTGTTTCTGGTTGCTGGCGTTGGTGATGAAAACCATCCCGACCGGGATCGCCTATGCGATCTGGTCCGGCGTGGGCATCGTGTTGATCTCGCTGATCGGCCTGTTCGTGTTCAAGCAGAAGCTCGACCTGGCCGCCGTGGTCGGCATCGGCCTGATCTGCGCCGGGGTGCTGGTGATCAACCTGTTCTCGCGCTCATCGGCGCATTGATCCGCGTTCGCTTCCTTCCTTTCGCGGTGCGAAGGGGGGAAGAAGGCCTGCTTGCGCGCGACTGGCGCGGCCTGATGAACGACCGAAGGCTTTGGCTTCGAGCCGGGCGGGTTGGGGAGGCTTTTGGCGCTGCCTGCTTCGCGGCTTACGCCGCTCCTACAGACATTGTTGGGAACGCCCCTGCCGAGCATGGCTCGGCACTACAGCTTTCGCCCCCTCCCTTTGGCCGAAGGCCAAGGGGAGGGTTGGGGAGGGGTGCTTTTGGCTCCGCCGGCTTCGCGGCTTACGCCGCTCCTACAGACATTGTTGGGAACGCCCCTGCCGAGCATGGCTCGGCACTACAGCTTTCGCCCCCTCCCTTTCGCGTAGCGAAGGGGAGGGTTGGGGAGGGGTGCTTTGGGCTCCACCTGCTTCGCGGCTTACGCCGCTCCCACAAATAGTGCGGGGAATGCTCCCATGCCGAGCATGGCTCGGCACTACCTTGCTTTTGTTGCCGCTGCCGTAAACTGTGCGTCCCCCGCGTCAGGAAGTTGCCGATGTACGGAACAGACGTTGCGCTGCTGGTCATCGACCTGCAACCGGATTTCATGCCCGGCGGCGCCCTGCCCTGCCAGCACAGCGATGCGATCGTGCCCGCCATCGCCGCGCTGCTGGACGCACGCCACTACGCAACCGTGGTGGCTACCCAGGATTGGCACCCGGCCGATCACGCCTCGTTCGCCAGCCAGCATGCCGGCCGCAAGCCGTTCGACAGCATTGAACTGCATGGCCAGGCGCAGACGCTGTGGCCTGACCACTGCGTGCAGGGCAGCGCCGGTGCCCGCCTGGACGCGCGCGTGGACTGGAAGCATGCCGACCTGATCCTGCGCAAAGGCACGCAGCGCGACGTGGATTCGTATAGCGCGTTCCGCGAGAACATCGGCCCACAGGCCACGCGCGCGCCCACCGGGCTGGCCGGCTGGCTGCATGAACGCGGCATCCGCGAAGTGCATGTCTGCGGCCTCGCACGCGACTACTGCGTGCTGTGGAGCGCGCAGGACGCCGCCATCAGCGGCTTTGCGGTGCGCTTCCTGTGGGATCTGACCCGCCCGGTAAGCGCGGACAATGATGCCGTCACCCGCATTGCCCTGGGCGAATGCGGGATCCAGCTGGGCTGATCAGCGGAATACCACCGTGCGGTGGCCGTTGAGCAGGATGCGGTGCTCCACATGCCGGCGCACCGCGCGCGCCAACACCTGCGATTCGGTATCACTGCCCAGCTGCACCAGGTCACGCGGCGTCATGGCGTGGTCCACGCGCGCCACGTCCTGCTCGATGATCGGGCCTTCGTCCAGGTCGGAGGTCACGTAATGCGCGGTGGCGCCGATGATCTTTACCCCGCGCGCATGCGCCTGGTGATACGGCTGCGCGCCCTTGAAGCTGGGCAGGAAGCTGTGATGGATATTGATGGCGCGGCCAGACAGCGCCTGGCATAGCCGTGGCGACAGGATCTGCATGTAGCGTGCCAGCACCACCAGATCGATGCGCTCACGCTCGACCAGGTCGATGATCTGCTGTTCCTGCTGCTCGCGGTTGTCGGCATCCACCGGCAGGTGATGGAAGGGCACGCCATAGGAACCCGAGAGGGCGGCAAAGTCGTTGTGGTTGGAGGCTACCGCGGCGATATCCACCTTCAACTGTCGGCTATGGGTGCGGAACAACAGGTCGTTGAGGCAATGGCCCTGCTTGCTGACCAGCACCAGCAGGCGCGCGCGGCGGCGTGCATCATGCAGCTGCCATTCCATCGCGAACGATGCACCCAGCTCCTGCAGCCGCGCGCGTACCAGCGGCTCATCACCGGCCTTGCGCATGTCGAAGTGCACACGCAGGAAAAAACGACCGCTTTCATCATCGCCGAACTGCTGGGCGTCGAGGATGTTGCAGCCCGCCTCGAACAGCAGGCCGGACACGCCGTAGACGATACCGGTACGGTCCGGGCAGGAAAGGGTGAGGATGAAATCAGGACGCATGGTCAGCGACATCTAACAGGCGGGTCGTGGAAAGTAACCGTTCCGGTCATTCCCCGCCAAAGACAGTTGCAGCTGACACCGTTGCCTGCGGCTCAGTGCGGGTGCACGGTCAACGCCACCAGCCGCATCACCAGCGGGCGTACCAGCAGCACGCAGAAGAAGGCGATGGGCATCGCCAGGCTGTAGGAAGACAACACCCGCCGCACGAACTGGCCATCGATATTGGAATTGGCGGCGGTGATCACGATGCACATCAGCATGGCCATGATCGAGGACATGAAGAACGCGAACACATAGGGGGTGGCGCGGGCATGCAGTTTCCTGCGTCCAACCGCAGCTGGGCGGGATGATTCGATCATTCGGCGGCCTCCATTCATCGACGCAATCAGGCGATTGCAGGGGCGGCATCATAGGCAGCGGCCCGCCGCTCGGCTAGGCTGGGCAGGCTTGGCGCTTTATAAAGAATTTCTTTGTAATCAACCCTGAAAATGCCGGCCAGCATGAATACTCTCCAGTCCATTCGCAGCTTCATCCGCACCGCGGACGCTGGCAGCCTGGCCGGCGCTGCCCGCACCCTGGGCATCAGCGCCGCCGCCGTGGGCCAGAACATCGCCCGCCTGGAAGCCCATCTGGGCGTGCGCCTGTTCAACCGCACCACCCGCCAGCTGGCACTGACCGAACGCGGCGCGCTGTACCTGTCGCAGGTACGTCATATCGAACGCGACCTGCAGCGGGCGCACGCGGCGGTGACCGACCCCGACGCACAGCCCACCGGCCGCCTGCGCATCGCCAGCACCGCCGCCTTCGGCCGGCATGTGCTTGCCCCCCTGCTGCCCGGCCTGCAGCAGCGCTATCCACGGCTGGAACTGGAACTGCTGCTGGCCGACCGCAGCGTCGACCATGCCCACGAAAACGTGGATGTCAGCATCCGTATCGAACCGCAGCTGGAGGAAGGGCTGGTGGCCCGGCCACTGGCCCAGGTGCCGCTGCTGTTCTGTGCCGCGCCGGCCTACCTGGCCAATGCCGGCACCCCGCAGGCACCGGAAGACCTGCACGAGCACCGCTGCCTGCTGTTCCGCTATCCCACCAATGGCCGCTATCTGCCTTGGCGCTTCGTCCGCGACGGCCTTCGCTTCGACGCCGACGTCCGCCCGGCCATGGTCAGCGACGATGCCGATGCCTTGGCGGCCATGGCCGCCAGCGGCGGCGGCATCACCCGCCTGACCGCCTTCGTCGCCGCACCGTATATCGCGCGTGGCGAGCTGCAGGCCTTGTTCCAGAGCGAGGTGGCCGGCGATGCACACGCCTCGCCCGAGCCGATGCACCTGTTCCTGTGCGTCAGCGACCGCCGTGACCTGACCCCGAAAGTACGCGCACTGCTGCAGCACATCGTTGCGGCGTTGCCGCCGGCCTGGCGCGCCGACAGCGAACACGCCTGAGCGCCAGCAGCAGCACGCCCGCCGACGCTCGCTACGGCATTCCCGCTCAGCCCTGCCCTGCCGGTTTGAACAGGCCACGCAGCTCGTGTGGCTCGCAGCGCAGGTACTGCGGCGACGCGCTCACCTGTGCACCCAGCGCGGCGGCTGCATGCCATGGCCAACGCGGGTCGTACAGGATGCCGCGGGCAAGGCCGATCGCATCGGCCTGGGCTTCGACGAGGATGGCTTCGGCATGCGCTGGCTCGGTGATCAAGCCCACCGCGATTACCGGCGTGCTGATCGCAGCCTTGATCGCTGCGGCCTGCGGCACCTGGTAGCCGGGGCCGAGCGGAATCTGCTGGCGCGGGTCCAATCCACCGCTGGAAACATGCAGGAAATGATTGCCGCGCGCCTCCAGCACCTTGGCCAGTTCAATGCTCTGCGCAACATCCCAACCGCCCTCCACCCAATCGGTGGCGGAGATGCGCACGCCCAGGGCAACGTCAGCGGGCAATACCGCACGTACCGCATCGAATACCCGCAGCAGCAGCCGCATGCGATTTTCCAGCGCGCCGCCATAGGCGTCATCGCGCTGGTTGCTCAGCGGCGACAGAAACTGATGCAGCAGGTAGCCATGCGCCGCATGCAGCTCGATCAACTGCAATCCCAGGCGCACAGCGCGCTGGGCGGCGGCGACAAAGTCCTCGACCACCGCATCGATACCCGCGATATCCAGTGCCTCCGGCGTGGGATCACCGGCCTTGAACGGCAGCGGCGACGGCGCCAGCACCTGCCAGCCATGCGCCTGTTCCGGCGCGATGGCACCGCCTCCTTCCCATGGGCGGGCAGTGGATGCCTTGCGTCCGGCATGCGCAAGCTGCACGCCGATCGGCATCGGCGACCAGCGCCGTACCGCTGCCAGCACCTTGCCCAGCGCGGCTTCGTTGGCGTCGTCCCACAGACCGAGATCGGCCCAGCTGATGCGTGCGCGTGGCGACACCGCAGTCGCCTCGATGATCAGCAGGCCGGCGCCGGACTGCGCCAGCTGGCCCAGATGGATGGTGTGCCAATCGGTGGCATCGCCCTCATCGGCCGAGTACTGGCACATCGGTGCGATGACGATACGGTTCGACAGGGCAAGCGGGCCTAGCGACAACGGTGAAAAAAGCTGACTCACGCGGGGTATTCCATCAACCGGGGAAGGCGCCCATTGCACGCTGCCGCAGCCGCCGATTCAACCGGTGTGATGGATCACTGCGTCTTGGCACCATCAAGCAGGAACGCCAACGCCTGCGCGCAGGGCATCTGCACCTTCAGCGACAGCAAGGCATCGGCGCGGGTGCGGCCCAGATTGACCGCGGCTATCGGCAGGCCGGCCTTGGCGGCAGCATCGACGAAGCGGAAACCCGAATACACCATCAGCGAGGAGCCCACCACCAACACCGCGTCCGAGCGCTGCAGGTGCTCATGCACGGCTGCCACACGGTCGCGCGGCACGTTCTCACCGAAGAACACCACATCCGGCTTGAGCACACCGCCGCAGGCCTCGCAGGCGGGCACGTTGAAACTGGAAAAATCAGCTTCCAGGTCCGCATCACCGTCCGGTGCGATGCCGGCCTGCAAGGTCTCCCAGCCCGGGTTGGCGTCCAGCAGCCGATGTTGCAGCAATGCGCGTGACGAGCGGGCTTCGCAGCCCATGCAGCGCACTTGGTCGAGGCGGCCGTGCAGATCGATCACGGTATGGCTACCGGCCTGCTGATGCAGGCAGTCCACGTTCTGGGTCAGCAACAATTCGATACGGCCATCGGCCTCCAACGCCGCCAGCGCATGGTGGGTGGCATTGGGCCGCGCCTGACCGAAGCGCGGCCAGCCCAGCAGGCTGCGCGCCCAGTAACGCTGGCGGGTTGCCTGCTCGCCCATGAAGGCCTGGTAGGTCACCGGCGGCGTGCGCTTCCATTGGCCGTCGTTGTCGCGGTAATCGGGAATGCCGGAGTCGGTGCTGCAACCGGCGCCAGTGACCACGAACAGGCGCCGATGACCGGCGATGAATTCCGGCAGCTCGGTGATCACTGCAGGTGACAAACGCCCGGCCTGTACCGAAGAAGTGCTCATCGCCGTGCGGCTCAGGCCTGCGTCGGCAGCGTCGGTACGGTGGTCGGATGCCCTTCGCCATCGAGCGCGATCATCACGAACGTACCCTTGGTGCAGAGCGCGCGTTCGCCGTTGTGCAGGTCTTCGGCAATCAGTTCGACTTCAACATGCATCGAGCTGCGGCCAACCTTGACCACCCGGCCGATGGTTTCCACCATCTGCCCGATGCGGATTGGCAGCTTGAAATCGACCTGGTCCGAGCGCGCGGTGACCACGGTGCAACGCGAATAACGGGCAGCGGCAAGGAAGGCCGCCTTGTCCATCCACGCCAGCGCCTGGCCGCCGAACAGCGTGCCCATATGGTTGGTGTGGTTGGGAAATACGATTTCCGCCATGCGGACTTCGACCGGCGGATTGGTTTCGACGATAGGGGTCATGGGGGTATCACCTGTAAGTTGGCGCCGATGATACGCCCGCAAAGCTGTGCAGCTGGTGAGCGCTCTGCGTCCCTTGCAGCCGGTTTTGTAGGAGCGGCGTAAGCCGCGAAGCTGACAAAGCCTCAGAAGCCTGAAAGCACCCCTCCCCAACCCTCCCCTGCGCTTCGCGCAAGGGAGGGAGACACGCGCTCCCTTCACCTTCGATGAAAGGGAGGGAGACAAGCGCAGCCGCTCTGCCCCCTCCCTTCGGCGCAGCCGAGGGGAGGGCTGGGGAGGGGTGCCTTTGCTGTTGCTGTTGCTGCTGCCTGAGGGTCCTGCAAAAACGGCGATCACACTCTACGTATAGAGCCCAAAGCACCCCTCCCCAACCCTCCCCTGCGCTTCGCGCAAGGGAGGGAGAAAATCAGAACGCCATATCGAACGCCACTTCACCCTGCACGCCAACCTGATAGGCAGACGCACGGCGTTCGAAGAAGTTGGTCAGCTCCTGCACGTCCTGCAATTCCATGAACGGCAGCGGGTTGCGCACGTTGTACTTCTTGGCCATGCCCAGCTTCAGGAAATGGTTGTCGGCACAATGCTGCAGGTACTGGCGCATGTCGCGGGTGGAGATGCCAGCCACGCCGCCGGACAGCACGTCCTCGGCGAACTGCACTTCACAGTCGATGGCCTCCTCCAGCATCTGGTAGACCTCCTGCTCCATCTTGGCGTCGAAAAGGTCGGGCTCTTCGGCGCGGATCTTGCGCACGCACTCGAACGCGAACTCCATGTGGCAGCTCTCGTCGCGGAACACCCAGTTGGTGCCCGACGCCAGGCCCGGCAGCAGGCCGCGCGAACGGAAGTAGTACACGTAAGCGAAGGCGGCAAAGAAGAACAGGCCTTCGATGCAGGCCGCAAAGCAGATCTGGTTGAGCAGGAACTGGCGGCGGTCCTCACGGGTTTCCAGGCGCTTGGTTTCCTGCAGCGAGTCGATCCACTTGAAGCAGAAACCGGCCTTCTTTTTGATCGAGTCGATGTTTTCCACTGCCGCGAAAGCCTTGAAGCGTTCTTCCGGATCCGGCAGGTAGTTGTCCAGCAGGGTCAGGTAGAACTGCACGTGCAGCGCTTCTTCATACAGCTGGCGCGACAGGTACATGCGCGCTTCGGGCGCGTTGAGGTGCTGGTACAGATTCAGCACCAGATTGTTCGACACGATCGAATCGCCGGTAGCGAAGAACGCGACCAGACGGTGGATCAGATGCTGGTCGGCCGGCGACATCTTCTGGTGCAGGTCGGTGATGTCGATCTGGAAATTGATCTCCTCCACCGTCCAGCTGTTCTTGATCGCGTTGCGGTACATCTCGTAGAAGTCCGGGTAACGCATCGGACGCAGGGTCAGCTCGAAGCCGGGATCGAGCAGCATTTGACGGGGGGACTCGGACATTTTGGATCTCCATTCCCTTCTCCCTGCGGGAGAAGGTGGCGCGCAGCGCCGGATGAGGGTTGGTTCCTGGGGATCGGCGCTACGTGCTTCTAGGAGCGCCCTCACCCCAACCCCTCTCCCGCGGGCGGGAGAGGGGCTTATGCAGTGCTTACTGGCAGGCCTCGCAGGCTTCCGGGTTTTCCAGCGAGCAGGCCACGGCTTCTACTGGCGTATACGCGCTGACCGTGGTCTTGGCGATCTTGGTGGCCGGGCGCGAGCGCAGGTAATACGTGGTCTTGATGCCCTTCTTCCATGCGTACATGTACATGGACGACATCGCGCCGATGTTCGGGCTTTCCATGAACAGGTTGAGCGAGGCCGACTGGTCAATGAAGGCGCCGCGGTCGGCGGCCATGTCGATCAGCGAACGCATCGGCAGTTCCCACGCGGTGCGGTAGATATGACGCAGGGTTTCCGGGATCTGCGGCAGGCCCTGGATCGAGCCATCAGCCAGCTTGATCGCATCACGCATCTCCGCCGTCCACATGCCCAGCTGCTTCAGCTCGGTCACCAGGTGACGGTTGATCTGCAGGAAGTCGCCGGACAGCGTCTCGCGTTTGAACAGGTTGGACACCTGCGGTTCCACGCACTCGTAGCAACCGGCAATCGAGGCGATGGTGGCGGTTGGCGCGATTGCGATCATCAGCGAGTTGCGCAGGCCGTGCTGCTTGATGCGCTCACGCAGTGCGTCCCAGCGCTCGACATCGGCCGGCACCACGTTCCAGGCGTCGAACTGCAGTTCGCCATGGGCAGCGCGGGTGTCGTTGAACGAGGGATGCTTGCCGCGCTCCTGGGCCAGTTCGCAGGACACTTCCAGCGCGTGGAAATAGATGGCTTCGGCAATCTTGGCCGACAGCGCGCGCGCTTCGTCCGAGTCAAACGCCATGCGCTTGCGGAAGAACACGTCCTGCAGGCCCATGCAGCCCAGGCCGACCGGGCGCCAGCGCAGGTTGCCACGGCGTGCGGTTTCGATCGGGTAGAAGTTCAGGTCGATGACGCGGTCGAGCTGGCGCACGGCCAGCCGCACGGTCTCGGCCAGCTTCTCGAAATCGAAGTCGCCATGCGCGTCGATGTGGTTGCCCAGGTTGATCGAGCCCAGGTTGCAGACCGCGGTTTCATCGTTGGAGGTGATCTCCAGGATCTCGGTGCACAGGTTGGACAGGTGGATCACGTTGCCGGCGCGCAGGGTCTGGTTGCTGGCCAGGTTGCACTTGTCCTTGAACGTCATCCAGCCGTTGCCGGTCTCGGCCAGGGTGCGCATCATCCGCGAATACAGCTTGCGGGCCGACACGCTCTTGCGCGCCTTGCCCTGGGTTTCGGCCTGCACATAAGCCTGCTCGAAGGCCGGGCCGTACAGGTCGGTCAGCTCCGGCACCACGCGCGGATCGAACAGCGACCATTCCTGGTCGGCTTCCACGCGCTGCATGAACAGATCCGGCACCCAGTTGGCCAGATTGAGGTTATGGGTGCGGCGTGAATCATCACCGGCGTTGTCGCGCAGTTCGAGGAAGTCCTCGATGTCGGCGTGCCAGGTTTCCAGATACACGCAGGCTGCACCCTTGCGCTTGCCGCCCTGGTTGACCGCAGCCACCGAGGAATCCAGCGTCTTCAGCCACGGCACGATGCCGTTGGAGTGGCCGTTGGTGGACTTGATCAGCGAGCCGCGCGAACGCACGCGGGTATAGCTGACGCCGATGCCGCCGCTGAACTTGGACAGCTGCGCGATATCGGCATAGCGGTCGTAGATGGACTCCAGCGAATCCTGCGGCGAATCCAGCAGGAAGCACGAGGACAGCTGCTCGTGGCTGGTGCCGGCATTGAACAGGGTCGGGCTGGACGGCAGATAGTCCAGGCTGCCCAGGCGCTGGTACAGCGCGAGTGCTTCGGGCACGTCCTCGCTCAGCGCACTGGCGATGCGCAGGAAGAACTGCTGCGGCGTTTCGATGACCTTGCGCGAATGCGGATGACGCAGCAGGTAGCGGTCATACATGGTGCGCAGGCCGAAGTAATCGAAGTTCAGGTCGTAGGCCGGATCGATCGCATCGTTGAGCTTGCGTGCGTTGACCTGCACGAAGTTGAGCAGGCGGTCGTTGATCAGGCCCACTTCGTGGCCACGGCCAACCGACTGCGAGAACGCGTGGATTTCCTGGCCGGAGACTTCCTTGCCGATGAAGTTGGCCAGCAGGCGTGCAGCCAGGCGGCCGTATTCGGGCTCTTCGCCGATCAGCAGCGCAGCGGTACGGATCGACAGCTCATCCAGTTCCTGGGTGCTGGCGCCGTTGTACAGGCCGGAGATGGTGCGCGTGGCAACCCGCATCGGGTCAACCGCATGCAGGCCTTCGCAGCAGCGCTGGATGGCGCGGACAATCTTGTTGAGGTCTACCGGCTCGGTGCTGCCATTGCGCTTGGTCACGCTCATGGCGGTGGCGGTCGGCGGCGGGGTCAGTTCAAAACCGGCTTCAGCCGGAGCGACGTCAGTAAGAGAGGTAGTCACGACGATGGTGTCCTTGAGCGTTATGCACGCAGCTCCTGCCCGCGCAGGAAGCAGAGCCGGTACGGAGGCGCGAGCATGGAAGGACGGCGTCGCAGCAGCCGCGACAGCCCACGACCCGACGGTCGCAGCAGCCACGGCACCACGTCACCAGCCGTCTTCCCCTCGAAGACACCGCAGCCGGCACCACGCGGTGTGCATCGCGTGGCTGTCGGCAGGTCTTCGGACTCATGGGCGCGAAGACCAAGGCCTTCTTCCTACTCCGCCGCTTCCCAAGGCCGTTTGCCTCAGTGCTGTGTGGCGGGGTCGTTCCCAATTACCGCTGCGGGGCAGTGCTGGAATGGCCTTAACGGCGTCACCTGCTTCCCTTTCAATCCAACGAGGCATGCCCCGTTGGAACCGACGAGGCACAAGATAGTGGGGGTATATGACGGGGTCAACACCAAATCTAGTAAATATTCGCCAAGCCTTGCGGCACAAGGGCTGGCTGTCGCGGGCCACCGAACGGTGCGGGCAAACCGCCCGAACTGACTGCGCAGTCAAGCCTTTTGCGGTATTTTTTTGCACGCGCTGCGCCTGCCTGAACAACGTAAATTCCGCATGAAATCCGCCAACGTGACTTCCGGCCGACGCCGCCGCTGGCGTAAGCAGCCAAGCTGCACCCACCCCCGGCAGGAGAGTCACACCATGCGCCTGTTGCCCATCGCCAGCTCGCTGGCCCTGCTGCTGCCACTGGCGGCCCACGCCGGTACGGTCAAAGCACCAACGTTGTCCGCCGACCAGTGCGGCGTGGCTACCGACTACAACGTGCTGGTGGACGGTGGCGGCATCTGGCTGCGTCGCGATGCCCTGCCGATGCGCGAGATCGTCTTCCACGATGGCCAGCTGAGCATCGACAACCGCATGCAGACGGTATCGGCTGCCGATGCACAACGCCTGCGCGCGTTGGAGAACGGGGTGCGCCAGTTGATGCCGGCGGTGACAGGCATCGCCAACGAATCGGTGGGCATCACCTTCGACACGCTGGATGCGGTCTACGAGGCACTGACCGGCGATGCCAACTCGCGCAAGGTACGCAAGCTGCGCAGGGAAGCCGAGCGCTTCGTCGATACCACCATTGGCCGTGGCCGCTGGGAGCAGGACCTGTTCGACGATGGCTTTGAAACAAGGGTCGAGGCGGCCGCCGAGAGCCTGAGCGGCTCCATTGCCCGCAGCGTGCTGTGGACGGTATTCACCGGCGGCGAAGACAAACTGGACAAGCGCACTGAAAAGCTCGATGCCGAACTGGAGCAGCGGCTGCAGGGCCGCACCCGTGCACTGGAACAGCATGCCTTGTCGCTGTGCGCGCAGGTGCAGGCGCTGGACCGGCTGCAATCGGCATTGGAGTTCCGCCTAGATGGCCAGGCACTGCAGATGATGCGCGTGAGCGGTGATGCTGCGACGATGGCAGTGCGCGAGGACAGCCCGGATAACAGCATTGCGTCGCCAGCGAGGTAAAGCCCGCCTTTGGTAGTGCCGAGCCATGCTCGGCAGGGGCATTCCCGGGAAGGCTCCTGCCGAGCATGGC